>DASRUS010000233.1:0-7766 GCA_035687825.1 Myxococcota bacterium
ACGATCTCGGCGCGCACCGGGACGTAGCGGCCGTGGATCTTCACGACGCGCTCGCCGTCGAGGAGGCGGCGGCCGCGCGTCTGCGCGGGCTGGAAGCCCACGAGGGCCACGCTCGAGCGCGGATCCGGCAGCCGGCGCTCCAGGTGGTGGAGCACGCGCCCGCCCGTCGCCATGCCCGAGGCGGACACGATGATGGCCGGACCGCTCTCCGCGTGGATCGCCTTGGATGCAGCGACGTCCCGCGCCTCCACCAGGCGTCCCGGGTCGAGGAGCCCGGGCTTGCCCCGCACCTCGCTGCGGATCTCGGGATCTCCCTGCTCGAGAGCGCGGCGATAGACGTCGAGGGCCGCCAGCGCCATGGGGCTGTCCACGTAGACGGGGAGCTCCGGAATCCGTCCGGCCTCGCGGAGCGCGCGGAGATGGAAGAGCACGAGCTCGGTGCGGTCCACCGCGAAGGCCGGGATCACGACGACGCCGCCGCGCTGCGCGGTGTGGACGATCGTCTCGGCCAGGCGCTCCACCGTCGCATCGACGTCGGCGTGCTCGCGGTCGCCATAGGTGGACTCGACGAGGACTACGTCCGCCGCGGGTCGCCGCGCCGGGGGTGCGAGCAGCGGGTGCGCCGGGCGGCCGAGGTCGCCGCTCACCAGCAAGCGGCGCTTCTCGGGGGCGTCGAGCTCGAGCTCCACGTGCGCCGAGCCCAGGATGTGCCCGGCGGGCCGGAAGCTGGCGCGCACGCCCGGCGCCACCTCCGTCGGCTCGCCCATCCGCACCTCCCGGAGGCGCGCCAGCGCGGCCTGTGCGTTCTCCTCGGTATAGAGGGGCAGCGCCGGATCGTGCTTCGAGTATCCCATGCGGTTCGCGTACGCCGCATCCTCCTCCTGGAGCCGGGCGCTGTCCGGCAGCACGATGCGGCAGAGCGCGGCGGTCCCGGCCGTCGCGTACACGGCGCCCGTGAAGCCCTGCGCTTCGAGGGCCGGCAGGTAGCCGCAGTGGTCCACGTGGGCGTGCGTGAGGACGACCGCGTCGAGGCAGCGCGCATCCACCGGGAGCGGACCCCAGTTGCGCAGCCGCAGCTCCTTCAGCCCCTGGAAGAGGCCGCAGTCCACGAGCACGCGCGCCTCGGGCGTCTCGACGAGGAAGCGGCTCCCCGTGACCGTCCCCGTGGCGCCGAGGAACTGGAGCGTGGGCACGGCGACGCTTCGGGTGCGCTCGGGGTGGGACACGGCTCTCAGAACCCGAAGCGCACCAGCTCGGGCCGCTGCTCCGCGTACTCGCGCGCGAACTCGAGGTGCATCCGGCTCTGGGCGTGGATCTCGAACAGGGGCTCGCCGCGCGCGACCACCGTCCCCGGGCCGCGCAGGATGCGCACTCCCGAGGCGACGTGCGCGGGGGCGCCGGCGAGCTTCGCCACCTTCGCGATCTCCCAGCAGTCGATCTCGCGCACGCGCCCGTCGCGCGGCGACGCGACCTCGCAGCGCTGCGGCGCCGCGGGGGGGAGCGCCCGCCGCCCCTGGGCGTCGATGATCTCCTCGAGCTTGCGCTCCGCGGCCCCGGAGTCGAGCGCTCCCTGCGCGGCGCGGTAGCCCGAGGAGCCGGGCACCACCCCCAGCCCCTCCAGGAGACGCGCGGCCAGATACAACGACTTCTCGCGCAGGTCGGCGGGCGCCGCGGGATCGCGCCGCAGCACCGCCAGGACGTCGAGGGCCTCCAGGCGCGGGCCCACGCCGAAGCCGATGGGACCCGCGGCGGCCGTCTGCACCACGTCCACCTCGAGCCCGATCGCCCCGGCCACGTCGGCGAAGACCTCGGTCAGGCGCTCCGCCTGCTCCCGCGAGCGCACCTTCGCGGTGGGGCCGACGGGGATGTCGATCAGCGCGTGGGTCGCCCCCGCGGTGCGCTTCTTGGCGAGGATCGAGGCTACCATTTGGGCCTCGGTGTCGATCCCCATGGGCCGCTCCACCGTGATGAGCACGTCGTCCGCGGGCGCGAGCGCGAGCGCCCCGCCCCACGCGATGCAGCCGCCCGTCTTCTGCACCACGGCGTAAATGCGCGCGGGGTCGAGGGAGACCTCCGCCAGCACGCCCATCGTGTCCGCGGTGCCCGCAGGGCTCGTGATGGCGCGTGAGGAGGTCTTCGGCACCACCACGCCGAGCGAGGCGAGGATCGGGACCAGGATCATGGTCGTGCGGTTGCCGGGCACCCCGCCGACGCAGTGCTTGTCCGCCACCGGTCCCGCGCCGAAGTCGAGCCGCTCCCCGCACGCGATCATGGCCTGCGTGAGACCCACGATCTCGACCCGGTCGAGCTGACGCAGCGCGCACGAGAGCACGAACATGGAGAGCTCCACCTTCGAGTAGCGCCGCGCCGCCACGTCGCGCAGGATCGCCTCGAAGTCGGTGCGCTCGAGCCGCGCCCCGGCGAGCTTGCGCCGCACGAGCTCGACGCTCTCCGGGGGGCGCGCGAGGGTCGCGGTGACGCTGCTGCCCTCGGCGACCCCGAGATCCCGCCAGGCCACCTCCGAGAGCCCGATCTCGCCCTTCGCGAGGATCGGCGAGCGGCAGAAGTTCAGCACCCCCGTGATCTCCCGCGGCTTCCCGTTCGGGCCCGACGCGCCGATCACGCGCACGCGGTCGAGGGGCTCGAAGCCGAGCTCGCCCTCCGCCACGGCGTCCTCGTGGAGGAAGACCACGTGCTCGGAGAGCGTGTCCACGGGCATGCGTCGGACGCGGAACATGGCCCCCCCGGTCTCAGTCTCGCCCGCGCGGGAATCCCGTCGCGAGGAGCGGCGCCACGCCGATGCGGTTCGTCGCGTGGGGGACGGTATCGCACGAGACGACGCGTTCGATGCCCGCCGACCGCATGCGGCGGAGCGCGCCGGGGGCGAAGAGCGCGTGCACTACGAGGGCGTCCACGTGCCCGAGGCCCCTGCGCCCGAGCGCCCGCGCCGCGGCTGCCAGGGTGGCGCCGCTCGACCCGATGTCGTCCACGACGAGGCAGCGCGCAAAGCTTGGCAGCTTCGGAAGCTCCGGCAGCTCGAGCCGCACGCGACGATCGCCCAACCGCTCTTTGCGGCCGACCGCCCACGCGAGCCCGGCCCGACGCGCGAGTCCGCGCACGAAGGGCTCCGACTCCTCGTCCGGGCCCACCACGAGCTTCACGCTCGGGTGTCCGCGGCACCACTGCGCGAGGAGCGGCGCGGCGGAGAGCGAGCGCGCCGGGCACGTCACCACGTCGCCGAGACGCCGGGTCCGGTGGAGGTGCGCCTCCACGGTGAGCACGCGATCGAACGCGTCGCCGAGCAGGCGCCCGACGACGCGCTGCGAGATCGGCTCGCCGCGCCGGAAGACCCGATCCTGGCGCATGTAGGAAAGGTAGGGAGCGACGAGGATCACGCGCCGGGCTCCCGCGCGCCGCAGCGCGTCCGCAGCGAGGAGCACCTGCACGAGCTTCGCGTCGGGATCGTCGAGGGAGCGCACCAGGATCGCTTCGTCCGCCGAGACCCGGGCGCGCACCAGGCTCTCGCCGTCGGGGAAGCGGTGCACGTCGAGCGCCCGCGCACGGACCCCGAGCTCGCGCGCGAGCCCGCGCGCCACGCGGGCGTCCTCTCCGAAGTAGTGGACCTCGCGCCTCAGCTCGCCCCGCTCTCCGTCTCTTCCACCTCGTAGGCGGAGCGCAGGAGGTCCGTCTCGGTCACGAGCCCCACCGTGGCGCCCTTGGCGTCCACGACCGGAAGGCAGCCGATCTTGCGCCGTATGAGCAGGCGCGCCGCCTCGCCGGCGCTCGTCTCGGGCGAGATCGTGATCGGGTCCCGGGTCATCGCCTCTTCCACCGCGACCGATTTCAGGAAGGCGCGCCGCTCCTTCACCTCGAAGTCGAGAGCCTTGGAGAGCGACGCGGCCAGCAGGTCGCGCTGCGAGACCACGCCCACCAGCCGCTCCCCGTCCAGGACCGGCATGTGGCGGATGCGCCCGAGCTTCATCACGTCGTCGGCGAGGTCGAGCCGGTCGCTCGGCGAGAGCGTCACGAAGTGGCGCCGCATGATCTCCGCCACCGGTCGGTCATGATGCTTCATGGCGGCCCTCCTGGGTTCTCCCCGTCGTCCCGCTCGGAATGCACGAACGGTGCCAAGGGCTCACGCGCTTCGCGGAGCACGCGCTCCACGAGCGCGGGAACCCGCTCGCGCCAGGAGGGATCGTCCGTGGAGAGGTGCACGCGGCGCTGCGCCGGCCACTCGTCCAGGGGCTCGAAGCTCCGGACGCTCCACGCGTGGAGCGCAGGCCCGGCGTCCGAGGCGTCCCGCCCCTCGGCCTCGCGCCGCGCGAGCCGCTCGAGCGCGACCTCGCGGCTGCACGCGACCTCCACGAGGAACGCCGGGATCCCCCGCTCCCCGGCCCACGCGAGGGCCGCGCGCCGGCGCTGCGCCTGGGCGAACGCCGCGTCCAGGATCGCGACGCGGCCCGACTCCACCACCGGCAGGGCGCGCTCGAGCAAGCCGCGATAAACGCGATCGCTCATCCCCGTCGTGTAGATCCCGCCTGCGAGCGGGGCGGCGGGGCGCTCCGTCGGCGCGAGGCCGGCCATGCGCTTGCGCGTCCGGTCGGAGGAGATCACGACCCCGCAGCTCGCGTCCGCGAGCGACGCGGCCACGGTGCTCTTGCCCGAGCCCACCGTGCCGCAGAGCACCACCAACGCGCCGCGGCGCGGCCGCCGGAGCGCACGTTCCGCCAGCTCCAGATGCGCGGCCGCGCTCCGCTCGGCGGCCGCCCGCTGCGCGGGCGCGATGCCGGCATCGCGCGCCGCGATGCCCGCGACCTTGGCGCGCACGAGCGCCCGGTAGCCCGCGAAGTAGTCCACCACGTGGTAGAGATCGAAGTCGTCCGTCTCCGCCGCGTAGCGACCCAGGAAGCGCTCCGCGAGAGCGAGCGCCCCGCGGTACGCGAGATCCATGGCGAGGAACGCCACCTCCGACGCCACGTCGATACGGCGCAGCTCCTCGTCGAACTCGAGGCAGTCGATGAGGAGCGGCTCCTCCCCGGCGGTCTCGAACCAGACGTGCTGGAGGTGCACGTCGCCGTGGCCGTCCACCGCGCGCCCTGCGAGCCGGCGCGCCTCGAAGCGCACCTCGAGGGCTCGCAGCCGCTCGTGCTCGAGACGCGTCACGCGCTCGAGCCTCGCCGCGTCGCACACCGGGGGGTCGTGCGCGCGCAGCGACTCGAGACACGCCCGAAGGGGCGCCGCGGTCCGCTCGAGCCAGGCGGCCGCTGCCCAGGGCGCGGGGCAGCCGAGCCCGTGCCGGGCGTGGAACCGCGCGAGCACGCGCGCCACGGCGTCGAGCTCGGGCGGTCCGAGCTCCCCGCGCTCGAGGAGCGAGAGGGCGTCTCGGCCTTCGCGCAGGCGGCGCATCACCACGCAGTGCTCCGGCTCCCCTTCCCCCGGACGAGCGGCCTCGAGCGACTCGCGGATCTCCCCCACGGCGAAGCCTACCCCCGCTGCGCGGCGCAGCGGCGCCACGCCCAGGTACACGTCGGGGGCGAGGCGCCGGTTGAGCGAGACCTCGCGGAGGCAATCCGCGTTGCGCGCGGCGCGCGCGGAGAAGTCCACGAAGGAGAGCTTCACCGCCTTGCGCAGCTTGTAGACGCGCTCGCCGGTCAGGAAGACGTGGGAGAGATGCGTCTGCACCGGCTCGATGCCGGCGGCCGCGCTCGCGTCGTGCGGGTACGCGCCGGGGTGCGCGAGCGCCGCGACGAGCTCGGCGTCGAGCGGCTCCATCAGGCCTCGCCCCGCGCCTCTGCGCGCCGGGCGAGCTGGTCCAGGTGCGGGCGTTCGCCGATCACGACCAGGTGATCGCCGTCCGAGAGAAGCGTGGACTTATCGGGCGCGATGCGGATCGGCTCCTCGCCGCGCTTGATCGCCACGACGAGCAGCCTCGGCGTCGCGGCCTCCAGCGACGCCACGTCCCGCCCGCACAGGGGTGAGCCGGGCGCCACCCGGATCTCCTCCAGGTCGATGGCTTCGCCCCGGCGCGGCTGCGAGAGCTCGAGGAAGTCCACCACCGAGGGGCGCAGGATGGAGGCCGCGGTGCGGAGCCCTCCCATCCGGTAGGGCGACGTGACCCAGTTCGCGCCGGCGCGGAGCAGCCGGCGCAGCGAGGCTTCGGACTCGCCCCGGGCGTGGATCAGGATCTCCGGCGCGAGCTCACGGGCGGAGAGCGTGATGAAGACGTTGTCGGACTCGGAGGACGTGGCGATGACCAGGGCGCGCGCGCGGCGGATCCCGGCGCGCTCCAGCACGTCGTCGTGCACGGCGGAGCCGATGAGATACGGCACGCCCGCCTGCGCCAGGTCGGAGTCGAGGGCGGGATCCACCTCGACGACCACCAGGTCCGCGTTCGCGTGGACCAGCTCCTCCACCACCACCCGGCCGTAGCGGCCGTAGCCGCACACGATCACGTGCGAGCCGAGCGAGTCGATGCGTCGTTGCATGGCGTTCCTCTGCCAGGCGGTGCGGAGCTGGCCCTCCAGGACCAGCGCCGCGAGCGCCGTGAGGAGGTAGAGCGTGGTCCCGACGCCCAGCGCGATCAACGCGATCACGAACGCGCGTCCGCCCGTGGAGAGGGGCCCGACCTCGCGGTAGCCCACGGTGGTGATCGTGGTGACGGTCATGTAGAGGGCGTCGAACCACGGCCAGCCCTCGATCCAGACGAAGCCGAGCGTGCCGAGCGCGGTCACGACCGCGAGCCCGCCGAGCGCGATCGCGAGGCGCCGGACGGGCGTCATCCGCGCGTGCGCTTGCGCCCGCCACTCCCGCGCTTCGCAGCTCCCGAGGTGCGCGCCGAAGCGCGCCGGGCCCACGGGCGCTCGCCGGCGACGCTGCGCCGCAGCGCCCCGAGCACGTCCTCGCGCGCCACCACGCCCACGAGCCGCTCGCCGTCGACCACGGGAAAGCTCTTGTTCCTCGAATCGAGCATCTTCTGGAGCACCCGGGTGAGCGGGGCGCGCGGGGTCACGGTCAGGACGTCGCGGCTCATCACGCTCGAGACCGGCTGCCTCATGAGCTCGGCGTAGGGCGGGAAGACGTGCTCCTCGGTGAAGCGGAAGGCCCGCAGCACGTCGAGCTTGGTGAGGAACCCCACGAGCTCGCCCCCCGCCCCCACCACGGGAAGGCCGTTGAAGTCGCGCTTCTCGAAGACCCGCTCGGCCTCGGCGAGGGTCGCGCCGGGAGCGATCGTGACGGGCTTCCTCGTCATCACGTCCTCCACGCGATGGTCGAGGAACTCGTACATGGGTCTCCCCTGCGCGGTGGGCTACCCGTACCGGGACCGCCCACGTCGCAGAAGCGGTGCAACCCGCGTGCCGCGCCGCCGTGGCGATCGTCGCCCGGAGCGGCGCCTCATGGTGAGGCATCGCGCCTCAAACTGCCACGCACCGGGGCGGCATGGGCGTTGCACGAGACGGCGCGCAGGAGGATTGATGAGACGACGATCCGGATGGCTGCGAGCGGGGCTGGTCGCGGCGGGCGTGCTCCTCGCGTGTTCGCGTCCGGCGCCTCCGCGGGAGCCGCGCGATCCGGCGCGCTTCGAGCAGGAGACCATGCCCGTCATCGCGGACGCGCTCACGCACGCACTGCCGCTCTCGCTCCGCGAGGATCAGCTCGAAGATCCGTCTCGCCGCGAGGCGTACGGCGGCGCCGTGGCGACGCTCGCCCACAACGCGGCCGCCCTGGAGGCGCACGGCAAGACGCGCGAGGCGAGCTTCGGCTACCTG
>DASRUS010000234.1:0-7422 GCA_035687825.1 Myxococcota bacterium
CCCCGTCTCGTCCTGGGCCTCGCGCAGGCGCAGCAGGTGGCGCGCACGCTCGGCGAGCGTCTCCACGTGGCCGTAGAGCAGGGTCGCGCCGCTGGGGATCCCGAGCTCGTGCGCCGTGCGGTGCACCTCGAGCCAGCGCTCGGCGCCGATCTTGTGTTGGAAGAGCAGCCGGCGCACGCGCTCCGAGAAGACCTCGGCGCCGCCGCCCGGCAGGGTCGCGACCCCCGCCTCCTTGAGCGCGACGAGCACCTCAGCCAGCGCGAGGCGCGAGCGGCGCGCGAACCAATCCACCTCGACCGCCGTGTACGCCTTGATTTGGACGTCGGGCCGGGCGGCGCGCACCCAGCGCACGACGTCGAGGGCCTTCTCGAGACCCCAGCGCGGGTGCAGGCCGCCCACGATGTGCACCTCGCGGATCTCGCCCCCGACCGCCTCCAGGATCTGGTCGCGCGAGAGCTCGTAGGCGTGCGCTTCACCGGGGCGCGCCGCGAAGTCGCAGAAGCCGCAGCGCAGCACGCAGAGGTTCGTGGGGTTCAGCTGGCGGTTCAGGACGAAGCTCACCCGATCGCCGTGGCGCGCGCGCTTCACCGCGTGCGCGAGCCCCGCCAGGCCGAAGACGTCCGGCGTCTCCAGGCAGGTGAGGGCTTGCGCCTCGTCGAGGCGGCGGCCGTCGAGGACGGCGCGCCGCACCGGCTCGAGGCGCGGGTCGCGCAGGCGCAGCGCCTCGACCCCGGAGAGCGCGTCTCGCGCCATCGCCGTCATCGAGCCCCCTGCGACGCTTCGCCCGCGAGCCTGCCCAGCTCCGCGCGCAGGATCGCTTCCGCCAGGTCCGGGTGGTGGATGCCGCTGCGCGCGAGGTCGCGCATCCGCTGCGCGGCGACCGCGAGGCCGGCGTCGTCGGCGCGCTCACCCCGCCGCCCCGCCAGCTCGAGCCGCCGGAGCTCTCCCTCGCCGCGCACCACGAGCTCGTCGAGGATCCGCTGGCGGGTGAGGAGGAGCGCGGCGTACTGCGGCGGGTGGCAGGCGGCGCAGACGCGCCCGTAGTCCACGAGCCGCGTCTCGGCCATGGCTTCGGGATGGCAGCTCCGGCACTCGACGCGCCCGTGGTGGGGATCGGGCTCCGCGGCGAGACCGAGGCTCCCGCCCTCCCGGCCGGCGAGGAGCGCCTCCGCCCGGGCGTGGCAGGCGCTGCACGTGGTCCCCTCCGCCGCGAAGCCCGCATCTTCGGAGGCATGACAGGCCCCGCACTCGAGCGCGGCGTGGAGCGCGTCGAGTCGGAACTCGGTGTGCAGCGCGTGATCGAACTTCGAGCCCGGCCCCTGCCACGCGGCGGGCTCGTGGCAGCGCGCGCAGTCCGGACCCAGCGCGCTCTCGTGCGGATCCTCGTGGCACGCCGCGCACTCGCGCGGTGCTCCCCGTCCGGGCGCGAGAGCCGCCGCGCGCTCCGCGACCCGGCGCTCGGGTGTGTGGCAGGCCGCGCACTCCACGCTCTCGTGTCGGCCGGCGAGGGCGAAGCCCGTGTCGCGCTCGTGGCGGAAGCCCTCCGCGTCACCGCCGCCCAGGATCAGGTGCGGCGCCCGCCAGCTCGTCTCCACGTGACACGCGGCGCAGTCGCGCTCGCCGACCAGATCCTGGCCGTGGGGATCCTCGTGGCAGGCGACGCAGGTGTCGAAGGCGATCCCGATGGGATGGAAGCCTTCGCGCCCGGTCTCGGGATCCGGGCGCACGTGGCACTTCTCGCACTCGACCTCGACGTGCGCCCCGCGCAGGGCGAAGCGCGCCCGGTCGTGGTTGAAGGCCTCCCGGTCGAGGCCGAGGAGGCCGGCGTCCTCGCCGCGGTGCTCGGCGTGGCACGTGGAGCACGCGCCCGTGAAGTCTCCGTGCACGCCGAGCTTCGCCTTCATGCGCTCGCCCACGTCCTCGTGGCAGGCGAGGCACTTCGCGTCGGGAGTGCCCGAGAGCCCCGCGTGACAGCTCGTGCACGAACGCACGCCCTCGAGGTCCGCGTGGGCCCGCGCCAGGGCGCCCGGGGAGACCACGTCGCCGATGCGGCGATCGATGGCCTCCGGCCAGCCCGCTCGCGACGGGGCTCGCGACGGCTCGGCGCGGACCGCAGACGCGAGCGCGAGGACCAGAGCGACGCCCAGCAGGCCACGACCCACTCCAGCATCTCCCGCACTCAGCTCTCGGCCCGTGCCCGGTAGAGGTCGAGGCCCGCGAGCGCCGGGACGCCCTCGCGAACGGCGGGCGCGGATCTCGCTCCGCTCGGCGGAAGTCGCGGCGCGTCCGCCGGCGTCGCGGCATCGAGCGCCCGCACCCAGAGCGCGTGGTGATGCTCGGCCCAGGCGCGGTCGACCCGGCCGAAGAGCATCCCGCGCAGCGCGGGACGCGTGCCCGGCAGGACGATCGCGAGGGAGAAGTGCGCGGCGAAGAGGGGGATCCAGAGCACGAAGAGCGCCACGTGCACGAACCAGCCGACGAGGGAGCCCGGCCTCACCCAGAGCAGGAGCCCCGTGACGGTGAGGCCACCCGTGATTGCCCCGAGAGCGAGGGCGTTCACCTTCTGGCCGCCGTTGAACTTCCCTACCGGCGGAAGCTCGGCTCGGCCGAGAACGGCGCGCGGCTGGAGCGCGAGCCAGCGGAGGTCGTCGCGCGAGAAACGGGCGAGCTCGCGCAGATCGGCGAGCGTCCGGCGCGTCTCACCCGAGAGGAGGACGAGCACCGGGAGGACCAGCAGGCACACGGCCGCGGTCACGTGGGCCCGGACGAAGAACGCGGTGTCCCCGGGTGTGAAGCCGAGCGCCTCGCGCAGCGCGAGCGTCGCGCCCGTGCCCGCCAGGGCGAGGAAGCAGGCTGCGAAGGTCCAGTGGAACCAACGGGTCGTCTTCCCGAAGCGCTCGATGGTCTGGGCCTCCGCCACGAAGCTCTCCCCTGCCCCTCCGCGATCGCATCCCACGTCCCGGCACCATCATCGGACACCCCGCTCCCGCGAAGCTGAAGCGAGCCTGTCGGTTTCCTTGCGGACCGCTCCGCTGCGGCCCGGCTCCTGCGATCCGCCGGGCTTCGCGCGCGCGAGCGTCTGCCAGGCCTGCGTGCGCCGCTCCCAGCGCTCGAGCGACACCTCCACCCCGGCGGGATCGACGCCGGGGGGCAGCGCGATCCGCGCGCGCCATTCGCCGCCGCTCGGGATCGACTGGCCCAGGGCGCGCGAGAGACGCTCCTCGTGGGAGCCCCCGGCCCAGCGCGCGGCGAGGCGCACCTCGCGCCGTCCGAAGCTGCCGGTGGGGAGCGCGTGGGGAAGCCGGTTCGAGACCGTCACCTCGAGCGCGCGCCTGCCGGTCTCCTGCACGGGAACGAGGGCGATCTCCACCTCGTCCCCGGATTCGATCTCGGGGACGGCGAAGGTGTGCTTGCGCAGCTCGGTCGCCTCCCCCAGCGCGACGAAGAGCGCGGAGTACGCGTGCTCGTCGTGCACCGACTCGACCTTGCGCCGCACCGCGGGCATGTGGCAGCCCTGGCAGGTGGGCTTCGTCTCCCCGTTCGCGGGGTCCGGCGCCGCGAGCCATTCGCGGAGCGTTCCCTCGTGGCACGTGCCGCAGAGCTCGCTCGACCGGTACAGGGGATCGTGCTCGATGATGGGATGGATCTCGATGGGCGAGCTGCGCGACACCGGCCCGCGCATGCTGAGCGGTGGCGCGTCCGGGCGCGGCGAGAGGTGACAGCTCGTGCAGGTCACGCCCTCGGCGAGGTGGAGGTCGCGCACCGCCACGGGCCTTCCCTCCGCCACCGGCGCCGGCGCGTGGCAGCCCGTGCACTCCGCGGCGCGCCCCGCCGCGCTCGCCCGCTGGAAGGCGGGGCTCTCCCAGGCGCTCGCGTGCAGCGAGGACCGCCACTCGCGAACTACCTCCTGGTGGCAGCGCTCACAGTCCGCCGCGGTCGGCGCGGCGCGCGCCTCGGTGCGCGTGAACATCCCCCGCACGATGGGGCCCGGCATCTCGCACGAGACCAGGAGCAGCGGGACGGCGAGGAGGTAGGGCTTCACGGGATTCTTTGCGGGAGTGCGGGCGGCACTCTAGAACGGCGACCTGAAGCGAACCTGAACAGCGCGGAGCGTCGCGTCTTCAGATCCGGGCGCGAGGTCCGTAGAGTATGAGGCCATGACGCTTCCCCGGCCGGCTTCTCGCGCGGAGCCCCTGCACGTCCGCTACTTCACCGGGTTCCTCCCCACGATCCTGGGCCAGCTCCTGATCGAGGATCTCCGCGATCTCACGAGCGACTTCGAGATCGCCGTGACCGACGGCGCGGATCCTCCCTGGCGCCTCGCCATCGAGGCCGGCCGCCTGGTCCGGGTGGGTCACGACGGGCCCGAGCCCCGCTGCCGCTTCTCGCTGGACGCGGCGACGCTGGCCGAGGTCGTGGCCGCGCGCTGCACGCCCGCCGACGCCTTCTTCGAGAAGCGCATCGAGCTCGAAGGCGACCTGGAGATCGGCCTCGAGCTCAGCACGGTGCTGGAGCCGTTCTTCCGGCGCTTCCCCTTCCACGGCTGAGGCGGCGCGGGTGGAGCCGGCCGAGGAGCGCTGGGGTCGCCGCGCGCGCGCTGTGGGGATCCTCGTCCTCGCCGCGCTGCTGCTCGCCTCGCCCCTCGCCCTGCGCGTCGGGATCGACAACCGCCTCGAGCTCTGGGTCGAGCCCGGGAGCGAGCTCGCCGTGCGCTACGACCGCTTCCGCGCGTCCTTCGGGAGCGACGAGTTCGTGCTCGTCGGCTACTCCGGCGGCGACCTCTTCGCCACGGACTCGCTCGCGGCGCAGCGCGCGGCGCTGGAGGGCCTCGAGTCGCTCAGGCACGTGCGGCGCGTGCAGGGCATCCCCGCCGTGCATCGCGACGTCTTCGACGGCCAGCGCCCCGACGCGCTGCGCCGCGAGATGCTCGATACCCCCTTCTACCGCGACTTCCTCGTCGGCGCGGACGGCCGCATGGCCGGGCTGCTCGTGGAGACGGACCTCCCCGCGGAGCCCTCCGCCCGTCGCGCCCTCGTGGACGGCGTGCGGGCCGCGCTCACGCCCCTGTCCAGCGACGGCTGGAGCGTGCACGTGGTGGGGCCGCCGGCGCTGAACGCCGCGCTCGACGCGACCTCCATGCGCGAGGCGGCGCGGAGCTTCCCGGTCGCGCTCGCGGCGTCCCTCGCGATCCTCCTCGTCCTGCTCCGCTCCTGGCGCGCGACCGTCGTCGCCGCGGCCTGCGCGGGGCTCACGATGCTCTGCGTGCTCGAGCTGATGGGCGCCGCGGGACGCTCGCTCAACATGCTGACGTCGCTCCTGCCCTCGCTGCTCTGGGTGCTCGGCGTCGCGGGGACGGTCCACCTGCTGCGGCGCTTCCAGGAGGAGCGCGCCCGCACGGGCTCCAGCGACGCGGCGCTCTCGCGCGCCCTCGCGGCGACGGCGCGGCCGGCGGTCGTCTCCTCCGTCACCACCGCGCTCGGCTTCGTCTCGCTCGTGACCGCGACCATGACGCCCGTCCGCGAGCTCGGCGTCTTCGCGGCCGCGGGGATCCTCGGCTCGCTGCTCGTGAATCTCAGCGTGGGCCCCCTGCTCGTCGGCTGGCTGCGCGTGGCGGGGCGCCCGGAGTCCGCTCGCACGCGTCCCGCTCTCCTCCGGCTCGCCGGGATCGCGCTCCGGCGTCCCGCCCTCGTCCTCGTCGCGAGCGTCGCGCTCGTCGCGCCGACGCTGCCCTCCCTCGGGCGCGTGCGCGTGGAGTCCGATCCTTTGAGCTTCCTCCCGGCGGACTCGACGCTGGTGCAGGACTACGCCGCCGTGGCCCGCTCGCTCACGGGCTACTACTCCCTCGAGCTCGTGGTCGACGCTCCCTCGGGCTGGCTCGATCCCGCGCTCTGGCCCGCCCTCGAGCGCCTGAAGCAGGTGGTCGAGGCCGAGCCGGGCGTGGCGCGGGTGCTGTCTCCCCTGGACCTCCTCAAGCAGCTGAACCACGGCGACCGCATGCTCGGCTCCGGGCGCTACGAGCTCCCCGCGAGCCGCGCGGACGCCGCGGCGCTCGTCGACGGCTTCGATCCCCTCGGCGCGGGCGAGCGCAGCCGCCTCGTCGCGGACGGCGGTCGCAAGCTGCGCCTCTCCGCGCTCGTGAACGTGATGCCGGCGAGCGAGCTCCGCGCCATCGAGCGTCGCGCGCGGCAGGCGCTCGCGGAGCTGCCCGCGCCGCTCTCGGGTCACACGACGGGCCTCGTGCTCCAGCTCGTGGACGCGCAGCTCCGCCTGGTCGCAACCCAGATCCGGAGCTTCGGCTTCGCGTTCCTCACCGTCTTCGCGTGCCTGCTCGCGGGCCTGCGCTCGTGGCGGCTCATGGCCGCGGGCGTGCTCCCGAACGTGATCCCGGTGCTCGCCGCCTTCGCGGTGATGGACCGTCTGGGCGTGGCCCTCGATCCCGCGACGGTGATGACGGCGAGCGTCGTGATCGGGATCGCCGTGGACGACACCGCCCATCTCCTCTCCGCGTACCGTAGCGAGCGGGGCGCCGGCCGGGGCGCGGCGGAGGCGATCAGCAGCTCCCTCGAGCGCACGGGGCCGGCGATGCTCGCCGCCACCGCGTCGGCGTGCGCCGGCTTCTTCGCCCTGGGGCGCTCGGCCTTCGTCCCCATCCGCTGGTTCGGGCTGCTGTCCGGTCTCGCCATGCTCGTCGGTCTGGTCGCCGAGGTGTTCGTGGTTCCGGCGACGCTCGTCCTCGCCGAGCGTATGAGGGAGAGGCGCGCGTGAACGGCGTGGACGAACGCCTGGCGACGGTGCTCGCCACCCACCTCGATCCGCGCTGGGGCTCGCGCTTCTGGCTCGAGCGCGCGGCCGGGCTCGGCTTCGATCCGTGCCGCGAGGTGCGGGGCGTCGCGGACCTGGCGCGGCTCGGCCCGACGCCGCTCGACGACCTCGCCACGCGGCCCGTCGAGGACTTCCTGCCGCGCCGCTTCCACGACGTGCTCCACGAGTGCGTGACGGCCGAGACGGGCGGCACCACCGGCCCTCCCCGGCGCACGCTCTTCCTGCGCGAGGAGTTCGACGCCGCCTTCGTGACGCCCTTCCTGCGCGCCGCCGAGCTCGTCGGCTTCCCGCGCCGCGTGCACTGGCTCTTCGTCGGGCCCTCGGGCCCCCACGTGATCGGCAAGGCCGCGCGCGCCTGCGCGACGGCGCTGGAATCCCTCGACCCCTTCAGCGTGGACTTCGATCCGCGCTGGGCCCGCAAGCTGCCCACGGACTCCCTGGCGCGACGCCGCTACCTGGAGCACGTGCTCGAGCAGGCGCACGCGATCCTCGCGAGCCAACGGATCGGAGTCCTCTTCGCGACGCCGCCCGTGCTCAGCGCCCTCGGCGAGCGGCTCGCTCCCGAGCGCCGCGCCGGCATCACCGGGATCCACCTCGGCG
>DASRUS010000235.1:0-2100 GCA_035687825.1 Myxococcota bacterium
CTTCCTGCCCGAACCCGACTCGATGTCACTCATCGCGCCTTCTCCCCGTTCGTCCGGCGCGGGATGGCTCCCCGGGCCCTCGGCGAAGATCCTGCAAGGGCCGTGCCGCGCTCATCGCGAGGGCGAAGGAACCCGGGCCCACCGAGCTCGTGGCGCCAGCGCAAATCGGTGTCACGCACCGGATCCGCCATCGCCTCGACGCGACCCGCCCCGAGGCCGCAAGACCCCGATCCCACCGCCGCGCACTCCGCGCCGAGACCGACGCGAGCTGCGCCGCAGCGCATCGGGACCCCTCGGCGGTCCTCGCTGCACCCTGCGTCGCTGATCCAGAACTCCTCGTAATTCCAATCGTTTTTCGATTTGCAAGTCTATCAGAGGAGCTTCCTCTGTCAAGCGGGCGCGAGGGTTTGCCAGGCGCGGCGCGACGAGCGCCCGAACTTTGCGCGAAGCTCGAGGCGGCGGCTGCGGGCGGCCCGCCCGGCGCCCGCCCCGGCGGCTCTCGCGGGCGCCGGACGCCCGCTCGAATCCACGGGCTTGGCGAACCGACTTGCCGGCGCGGTGCCGCCGCGTGATGCGATCCTGCGGTCGGATTGCCGGCGTTTTGACGGAAGTGTCAGCGCTCCCTCCCACGGCGGTGCCGGATTCCGGCCCCGCGTGCCGAACATTGCGGCACCTCTCGCGCGCGGGCTTGCGCGCCCCCGGGCTCCGGCGGAAGCCGAGTTCCGTCATTGGGGAAGCGAGCCGCTCGGCGCCGGGGGCAGCTCGAGCACGCGCACGCCCTCGGGCACCTGGAACACGAAGAGCTCCGGCGCGGGTCCCTGGTTCGTTCGCACGTCCTCGAGGCGCACGCGCGTCACGTTGCCGAAGAGATCGTGGACCGTGGTCTCGCGGACCTCGCCGGTCGCGGGGTCGGCGAGGAGCACCAGCCGCTCGTAGGTCGCGGGCTGGCGCGGACGAAGCTCGAGGAGCACGTCGCGCGCTGCGCCGCGAGCCCCCGTGCAGTCGCGGCCCTCCACCTCGAACTCCGCGAGCAGATCGCCCTGACCCAGCAGGAACTGGATCGCAGCGCCGGAGAGGAAGGCGCCCTCGACGGCCATCTTCTGCACCTCCGCGGCGCGCGGATCGTAGATCCAGAGCGTGGCTCCGTCGGTGACGACGAGGCTCGGCTCGGGCGCTTCGTAGGACCAGCGCATGCGGCCCGGCTTGGCGAAGACCACGGAGCCGCGGGCCGAGAGCGACTCGACCGGCGCGGAGCCGCCCAGGGCGACGCTCTGCGTGGTCTGCTCGAAGCGCGCGCTCAGGTCCCGGATGCCTTCGTAACGGGATTGCACGCGCCGGGCCACCGCCTCGGCGCAGGCGCGCTCCGCGTCGGCGCCCGCAGCCGCAGCGCCCGCGCGCTCCTCGGCGGCGCCCGCCGCGCCCGGAGCTCCGAGCGCCGTGAGCCCGGCCCCGAGCGCCGCTGCCAGGAGCGAGGCGGCGAGGGACCGCACGGTCGGCGTCATGCAACCCTTCGACGCTGGCCGCGCCGCGCCATTCGAAGCCCGCGCCGGCGGGCGCGACCCGTCACTCGAAGTCGAAGGAACGCACCCGGACCTCCCGGGGCTTCACGCCCTCCTGGGGGCCGATGATGCCTTCCTCCTCCATCTGCTCGATCATGCGGGCGGCTCGGTTGTAGCCCACCTTGAGCCGGCGCTGGAGATACGAGATCGACGCGTTGCGGCTCTCCGCCACGATCGCGATGGCGCGGTCGTAGAGGTCGTCCACGTCGTCGCCGCGCTTCTCCTTCTGCTCGCTCTCCTCCTTCATGCGCAGCAGCGTGTCGTCGAAGCTCGGCTCGCCCTGGTCGCGCAGGTAGGCGGCGAGGTCCTTCACCTCCTTTTCGGACACGTAGCAGCCGTGGATGCGCTGGAGCTTCGAGGTCCCCGGCGGCAGGAACAGCATGTCGCCGTCGCCGAGCAGGTGATCGGCGCCGTTCTGGTCGAGGATCGTGCGCGAGTCCGTGCGCGACGAGACCTGGAAGGAGATGCGGGCCGGAAAGTTCGCCTTGATGACGCCGGTGAGCACGTCCACGCTCGGCCGCTGGGTGGCGAGCACCAGGTG
>DASRUS010000236.1:0-6901 GCA_035687825.1 Myxococcota bacterium
CCGCGAAGCCCCGGCGCGGCAGCTCGTCCACGAACTCCACGAAGCGCGGCTTCTTGTACGACGCGATGTGGGCGCGGCAGTGCTCGACGATCTCCTCGGCGCTGGCAACCGCATCCTTCTTCAGCACGACGATCGCCTTCACGCTCTGCGTCCACACGGGATCGGGGACCCCGATCACCGCGCACGCCGCCACCGCGGGGTGGCGCGCGATGCAGCCCTCCACCTCCACCGGGTAGACGTTCTCCGCCGCCGACTTGATGAGGCGCGTCTTCGGCCCGATGAAGCTGAGCGAGCCGTCGGGCTCGCGGCGGCCGAGGTCGCCCGTGTGGTGCCAGGCCCCGGTCTGCTTCGCGGCGTTGAGCTCGGGCCGCGCGTGATAGCCGCTCATCACCGTGGGCCCGCGCGCCACGATCTCGCCCACCTCCCGGGGTGCGACCTCGCGGCCCTCGGGATCCACGACGCGCACCTGCACGAGCGGGATCGGTCGGCCGTGGCTCCCCTGCGCGCCCTCGCCGAGGGCGGCGAGCGTGAGGAGCCCCATCACCTCGGTCTGCCCGTAGCCGCCCGGCCGGCGCCCCCACGCGCTCTCGTCCGGGCTCGTCATGGCGTTCCACTCCGGCGACCCCCGGAAGCCGCGCAGGCTCGTGAGGTCGAAGCGCCCGCCCCGGTTCGCCTCGACGATCTGCTGCAGCGTGGGACCCATCAGGAACGCCCCGGTGCAGCGCTCGCGCTCGACCAGGCGGCAGAGCTCCTCCGCGTCCACGCGCGGCGTGAAGACGTTCGTCCCGCCCCACAGGAAGGTCGCGAGCGTCGTCATGAGGGTCGCGACGTGGAAGAGCGGCCCGCAGTTCAGGTAGACGGTGTCTCGATCGACGCCCTGGACCTTCGAGAGCACGAGGCCTTCGAGCACGAGTGCGTGGTGCGAGAGCAGCGCGCCGTTGGGGCGTCCGCCGAACGCTGCGGTGTAGAGCTGGAGGACGGGTGAGGCGGGATCCACGGGCAGCTCGGGATCCGCCGCGTCGGCCGCCGCCAGGAACGATTCGTAGCTCCCCTCGCCCCGGTCGTCGTGCTGCACCCAGCGCGCCGGCGCGGCGCTCTGCTTGCGCGCCTGCCCCACCGTGGCGCCGAGCTCCTCGCCCTGCCAGATCACGAGCCGCGGCGCCGCGTCATCGATAACGAACGCGAGCTCCTTTGGGCTCTGGCGCCAGTTGACGGGGCAGAAGACGCCGCCGAGCTTCGCCGCGGCGAGGAGGCCCTCGAGCACGCGGTGACAGTTCTGGCCGAGCCAGAGGATGCGGTCGCCCGCCGCGAAGCCCTCGCCCGCGAGGGCGTTCGCGAGGCGGTTCACGCGCGCGTCGAGCTCGGGGTAGGCGAGGCGGGTCTCGCCGCACACGATCGCCGTCTGCTGCGGGTGGCTGCGCCGGTGCTCGCGCAGCACGTCGGCGAAGGTGAGGGAGTGGAGGGGGTCCAGGTCCATCCACCTAGGGTATCCGAAGCGGCGCGCGGGTTTCAGGCGCAGTAGGCTCCGCGCCGCCATGGAGCTGGAACGCCGCTTGGAGGCGAAGCTCGCGGAGCTGAACGCCGGACCGCGCATTCCCGGCGTGGCGCTGGGCCTGATCCACGACGGCCGCGAGCTCTTGATCGGCCACGGCGTCACGAACGCCGAGCATCCGCTCCCCGTGGACGCGCGCACGCTCTTCCAGATCGCCTCGCTCACGAAGCCCTTCACGGCCACGGCGCTCCTGCGCCTCGCGGACGAGGGCTGCGTGGATCTCGAGGCGCCCGTCACGAAGATCCTGCCGGGCTTCCGCCTCGCGGTGCCCGAGTGGACCGAGCGCGTACGCGTGCAGGACCTCGTGACGCACGTGGGCGGCTGGCTCGGCGATCACTTCTTCATGACGCCGCCCTCGCGCCCGACCCTCGAGGCGCTCGTGGACGAGTTCGCGAGCGCGCCCCAGCTCTTCGAGCCGGGGACGCTCTGGTCCTACAACAACGCGGGCTTCTCCGTCGCCGGGCGCATCGTCGAGGTCGTGACGGGCCTGCCCTTCGGGAAGGCGCTGCGCGAGCTCGTGCTCGACCCGCTCGGCCTTGCCCACACGTTCCTGCGCGCGGACGAGGTGGTGACGCACCGCGTGGCGGTGCCGCACGCCGTCGGGCCGCAGGGCGCGGTCGTGCTGCGGGGCGGCGGCTGGCAGCCGGGCTGGGAGCTCCAGCCCTTCGACGCGCCCGCCGGAGGTCTCGTCTCCTGCATCGCGGACCTCCTGGCCTGGGCGCGCTTCCAGATGGGCGACGGCGCCGCAGCCGACGGAACCCGCGTGCTCCGCCCCGAGACCCTCGCGCGCATGCACACCGAGACGCGGCCGGCGGGCTGCGACGACGACGCCGTGGGCCTCGCCTGGCTGTTCCACGACCGGGGCGGCGTGCGCTTCTCGGGGCACACGGGGCAGACCGCGGGGTATCTCTCGACGATCGCGATCCAGCGCGAGCGGCGCTTCGGCCTCGCGATCCTCACGAACGCGGTCGTGGACGGGGGGCTGCGCCGCGAGCTCGAGCGTTGCGTGCTCCGGGAATGCCTGGGCGTGACGCACGCGGATCCGGCGCCGCTGGCCGACCCCGGCGACCTCGGGCCGTTCGAAGGCCGCTACGACCACCCCTTCGCGATCCAGCGCGTCCGGCGCGGCGAAGCCGCCGGCGAGCTGGTGCTCGAGAGCGAGGCGCGCCCGCACGACCCGCGCCGCTGGCAGCCGCCTGCGCCGCCCCCGGTCCGCTACCGGCTCTACGCGCGCGATCGCCTGGTGGCCGTCGCGCCGCCGCAGAGCTCGGGGGCGCGCGCGGAGTTCGGCCGCGACGCGCGGGGTCGCGTCGCGTGGCTCCGGCAGGGGGGGCGCATCGCGCCACGCCTCGCCGGAAGCTGACACCCCGTCAGATCTTGCGATAGCCTCGCCCGGGATGACGCAGACCCCCTTCCGCGTGCTGCCGCGCGTGACGCCCCGGAACGAGCACTTCTGGACGGGCGGCGCGCGCGGCGAGCTCCGCTTCCTGCGCTGCGGCGCGTGCGGGTTCTTCGTGCACCCTCCGACGCCGCGCTGCCCGACGTGCCTCGCGAAGGAGCTCCGCCCCGAGGCGGTGTCCGGGCGCGCCCGCGTCGTGAGCTACACATGGAACCACCAGGCGTGGGTCCCCGCGCCGGACCACCCGTACCCCATCGCCATCGTCGAGATCGCGGAGCAGCCGGGCCTGCGCCTCATGACGAACCTCGTGGGCTGCGGGCGCGACGAGGTCCACATCGGGATGGCCGTGCGCGCCACGTTCGAACAACACGGTGATGTGTATATTCCCCTGTTCGAGCCCGTGCGCGAACCGTGAGCGTCGAGTTCCTGGAGAAGCGCGCCGTGATCAGCGGGATCGGCCAGTCCGAGGTGGGCCGGCGCCTCGGGCGCGACCCCCTGGACCTGACCCTCGACGCGTGCCTCGCGGCGCTCGCGGATGCGGGGCTGGAACGCGGACAGATCGACGGCCTCGCCACCTACCCCGGCGCCATGGCGACGCCGCCAGGCTTCAGCGGCGCGGGCATCGCCGAGGTGCAGGACGCGCTGCGCCTGAATCTCGACTGGTACTCCGGGGGCCTCGAGCAGCCGGGCCAGCTCGGCTCGGTGATCGAGGCCTGCCTGGCGGTGGCCTGCGGCGTCGCGACCCACGTGCTCTGCTTCCGCTCGGTGTGGGAGGCCACCGCCCAGGGGAAGGGCCGGCGGGCGGGGATCATGGGCGGCGCTGAGGCGAGCAGCGGCTTTCGCGCCACGGGGGAGCTCCAGTGGACGCTTCCCTTCCGCGCCTACTCCGCGGCGAACTGGATCGCACTCCTCGCCCAGCGACACTTCCACGAGTACGGCACCACCCGCGAGCAGCTCGCGCAGATCGCGCTCGTCGCCCGGCGCAACGCCGCCCGGAACCCGAACGCGATCTACCGCGATCCGCTCTCGCTGGAGGAGTACCTGGCCGCGCGGCCCATCTCGACGCCGCTCTGTCTCTACGATTGCGACGTTCCCGCGGACGGCGCCACCGCGCTCGTGGTCTCGCGCGCGGAGGCGGCGCGCGACCTGCGCCGGCGGCCGCTGCGCGTGGAGGCCGTGGGCTGCGCGATCCACGGACGTCCGTCGTGGGACCAGTGGGACGATCTCACCAGCATGGCGGCGCGCGACGCCGGGAGCATGCTGTGGCGGCGCACGCAGCTCCGCCCCGCGGACGTGGACGTGGCGGAGCTCTACGACGGCTTCAGCTTCCTCACGCTCGCCTGGCTCGAGGCGCTCGGCTTCTGCGGAAAGGGCGAGAGCGGCCCCTTCGTGGCAGGCGGCGCGCGCATCACGCTCGACGGCGAGCTCCCCCTCAACACCCAGGGCGGTCAGCTCTCCGGGGGGCGTCTGCACGGCTACGGGTTCCTGCACGAGGCGTGCGTGCAGCTCTGGGGCGAAGGGGGCGAGCGGCAGGTGCCGGGCTCGCCCCAGGTGGCGGTGGCCGCGGCGGGGGGCGGGCCGCTGGCGGGCTGCCTGCTCCTCACGGCGCCGCACTGAGATCCGGGGAGTCCACGATGTCCACGCTGGCCGAGATCGAAGCCCGGCTCACCGCACCGGGCGCGCCCTTCGAGACCGTCGTCGAGTCCGTGTTCGGCGAGCCGATGCCCGTCTTCAAGCAACGCGCGCGCTCCCTGGTGGAGGTGTTGGCGGCCTCGCGCGCGTACGGCGCGGCGGAGTACCTCGTGTGCGACGGGGTGCGCCTCTCGTACGCGGAGCACGTGCGGAGGGTCGCCTCCGTGGCGAAGGCGCTGCGCGAGATCTTCGGCGTCGCGCCCGGCGACCGCGTGGCGATCCTCGCGGCGAACGGTCCCGAATGGATCACGTGCTACTGGGCGGCGCTCTCCCTCGGCGCCATCGCCGTGGGCATGAACGCCTGGTGGTCCGGCGACGAGATCGCCTACGGCCTCGCCGACTGCGAGCCGCGCGTGCTCGTGGCCGACCACAGGCGCCTCGCGCGCCTCGCGGCGCCCCCGTCGGTCCCCGTGGTGGAGATCGAGTCCGAGTTCGAGAAGCTGTGGGACCACGATCCCGACGCGGAGCTGCCCCGGGTCGCCGTCGACGAGGACGATCCCGCCACGATCCTCTACACGAGCGGCACGACGGGCCGCCCCAAGGGCGCCGTCAACACGCACCGCGGCATCCTCAGCTTCGTGCGCGCGAGCCTCTTCCACGGCGCGCGGATCCTGATGTGGGCGGCGGCGCGCGGCGTCGCGCCCGCGGCGGGGGCATCCCCCACGTGCATGTTCGTGAACACGCCGCTCTTCCACGTCTCGGGCCTCTACAGCGGCGCGGTGATCCCGCTGGCCACGGGCATCAAGACCGTGTGGACGCGCCAGCGCTTCGATCCCGCGCACGTGATGGCGCTCCTCGAGGCCGAGCGCGTCACGAACTGGGGTCCCATGGGGACGATGATCCACCGCCTGGCGCGGCACCCGGACGTGGGGCGCTTCGACCTCTCGAGCGTGCGCAACGTGGGCTCCGGGGGCGCACCCGTGGGCCCGGAGCTGCTGCGCCTGATGCGGGAGGTCTTCCCGAACGCGCGCGCGAGCGTGGGCGTCGGCTACGGCCTCACCGAGTCCACCTCGGGCGTCGCGATGATCTTCGGCGAGGAGCTGGAGCGGCGCCCGGGCTCGGTGGGGCGCGCGCTCCCCACGGTCGGGATCGAGATCCGCGACGCGGAGGGGAGGGCGCTCCCCGACGGCGTGGAGGGCGAGATCCACCTGCACGGGCCGCAGGTGATGCGCGAGTACTGGCGCCGGCCGCAGGAGAGCGCGGAGACGGTGCTGCCCGGGCGCTGGCTCCGCACGGGCGATTGGGGCCGGCTCGAGGACGGCTATCTCTACGTGAACTCGCGCAAGCGCGATCTCATCCTGCGCGGCGGCGAGAACGTCTACCCCGCGGAGATCGAGCAGTGCCTCGAGGCGCACCCCGGCGTGCGCGAGGCGGCGGTGCTGGGCGTGGATCACCCCGAGCTCGGCCAGGAGGTGAAGGCGATCGTCGTGCCCGCGGACGGCGCGGCGCTCGATCCGGACGAGCTCGCGGGCTTCGTGGGCGCGCGTCTGGCGTACTTCAAGGTGCCCGCGCACTTCGAGCTCCGCCGGGCGGCCCTGCCCCGCAACGCCGCCGGCAAGGTCCTGAAGCACCTGCTCCAGGACGGCGGCGAGAGCCCGTTCCTCGAAGAATGAGGACGGGCTCTCGCCGACGCTGGGGCTCAATCCTCCGGCCCCACGAAGCCGTGGTAGCGTGCGATCCAGTAGGCGAGGAGGTAGTCCACCCCCGCATACTCGGGATCCTCGTGGTAGTGCAGCCCCCCGACGAGACGGTAGGGATCGCTCACCCAGAGATTCGAGCCGCTCGGTCTGAGGTAGAGGGGCACGGCGCGCGTCGAGCGCGGCTCGCCCTTGCCCGTCTTGAGGCACGCCCGTGGAAGATCGAAACCCGCGCGCGTGAGATCGACGGGGAGCGCGACCTTCTCGTCGGGGAACTCGCGGAGCGCCGCGCGACCCTTCTCGATCGCATCGACCGCCGGGTCCCGTCGGTCGGCGACGGGCGTCGTCTCGTCGGCGACCACGGCGGCGTGAACGAAGGCGAAGAAGCCGTTGTGCTCCTCGCTCACGTACCGCCACGTGCGCCGACCTGCCTCGCGCAGCGGCCCGGCGACGCTCTCGTCCGGCCCGAGCAGCAGGAGCGGATAGAGCGAGAGATACGCCATGTTCTCGTTCACCCGCTTGCTGTTGCCCCACAAGGGATAGTGCGCCCAGTACGCGGCGCTCGGGTATCCCTGGCTCACGAGGCGCGCGTAGAAGTCGCGATGTCGCGGGTCGCCCGTC
>DASRUS010000237.1:0-36259 GCA_035687825.1 Myxococcota bacterium
CGTCGAAGTCGTCGATCTCCTGGTCGTCGAGGCTGTTGCACTTGCCGCTGCCGTTGCCCTGGAACGGGTTGTCCGGCTGGTTCTGGCACGCGCCCGTGAGGGGGTTGACACCGGTGGGCGCGAAGAAGCGACCCTGTCCGAAGGCCGAAGTGTTCCACAGGACGGCCCGGCGCGGTCCGACCGAGCGCGCTTTGAAGCCGCGCAGCTGGTACGTGCCGAGGCCACCCAGGAAGTAGCGCTCGGTCAGCGGCAGATCGAGGTCGTCGTCGATCTGATCGAGCGTGCAAGTCTCGGGGTTGAAGGGGCAGCCCGAAGCCCCCTCCCCCAGGTCCCAATCCCCGATCTCGTTGAAGGGCAGCGCCCAGCCCGTGCGCGCCGAGAAGCTGAAGCTGGAGCTGTCCTTGAGCGGCACGAAGTCCGGCAGCCACTCCGGCATGGGCGTGTACCAGGACGCGCGCCCCTCCAGGCGCGCGAACTGGCTGAAGCCGCCGAGCCCCGCCCAGTCGACGCCGCCGAAGAGCTGATAGCCGCGCTTCGGGAGCACGCGGTCGTCGCGCGTGTCGCGGCGGAAGCCGAGGCCGATGAGGCTCGTCGTCTCCTCGCCCTGCTCGAGCTCGCGCTGGATGAGCGAGGCCGCGTTCACCCCCTCGATGGTGCCGACGCCGGGAACGACGATGGCGTAGCCGCTTTCGTCGATCTTCCGGGCGGCGTACCCGTAGCGCACGAAGCCCCGCGTGCGGCCCTCCTCGTCGAGGGCGCGACCCAGGGAGAGATCCACGCCCGAGTTCTCGCTCTGGAAGTCCTCGTACTCGATGTCGGTGCTGAACGCCGTGGCGCCCGCGGACCACGGCGACCCGAGGAAGTAGGGGTCGTTCAGCGAGAGGAAGAAGCGGTCCGTATTGCCGCCGATGTCGGCGCTGAGCTGCGCGGAGTAGCCGCGCCCGAACAGGTTCGCCTGGGAGAGGCTTCCGGAGACGATGAAGCCCTCCTGGGACGAGAGGCCCGCGCCGAAGGAGATCGAGCCCGTGGGCTTCTCCACCACCTTCACGCCGAGGTCGAGCTCTTCCGGGCGGTCCGTGCTCTTGGGCTCGAAGTTGACCTCTTCGAAGAAGCCGAGGCCCTTCAAGCGGTTCTCGGAGAGCCGCAGGCGCCGGGCGGAGTAGAGCTCGCCCTCCACGATCTGCATCTCCCGGCGGATCACGGGGTCCAGCGTCGTGGTGTTGCCCGCGATGTCGATCTCGCGCACGAAGTAGAGCGGCCCCTTCGCCACCTCGAAGGTGACGTCCACGATGCGCGTCTCGGAGTCCACGCGCGTGCGCGGCTCGACGCCCGCCTGGAAGAAGCCCCGGTCGCGGTAGCGGTCGGCGAGGGTCTCCACGTCGGTGGTGAGCGCGGAGCGGTCGAACCACTCGCCGGGCACGAGGGTGAGATCCTCGCGCAGCGTCGGCAGGTCGAGCGTCTCGTCGCCCGCCACGTCGAGCTTGCCGACCTTGTAGCGCTCCCCCTCGTGCAGCCGCACCACGACGAAGAGCCCGTCCTGCTGCGGGTTCACCTCGGGCTCCTCGAGCTCCACCTGGATGAAGCCCGCGTCCTGGTACTTCTTCACCACGCTGTCGAGGTCCTGCTGGAAGACCGGCTCGGCGTAGGTGCCGGACTTGTCGAGGAAGCGCGTCGCGTAGGAGTAGAAGCGCCAGGGCTTGGTCTTGAAGCCGCGCCGCAGCTCGTCGTCGCTGAAGTGCTGGTTGCCCTCGAACTCGATGGCGCGCAGCCGGAGCTTCCGGCCCTCGTCCACGTTGAAGTGCACCGCCACCGCGCCGCCCTCCAGGGGCTCCACCTCGTGCTCCACGCTCGCGAGGTAGAAGCCCTCGGCGCGGTAGAGCGCCTCGATGCGCTGCTGGTTCTCCACGAGGAGCGGAAGGTCCAGCGTGGCCCCCGTGGTGAGGGTGAGGATGTCGCGGATGCGGTCCTCGCCGAGGGACTCGTTGCCCGAGAGCGTGACCTGGCGGACGACGGGGTTCTCCTCCACCTCGAAGACGACGACCCGGCCCTCGGGCGAGTCCTCGGTCTCCACGCGCACGTCGCGGAAGAAGCCGAGGGCGAACACCTCACGCACGTCTCGCGCGATCTGCGCGCGGTTCCACGGCTCGCCCGGGCGCGTGCCGATGCGCGCCTTGATCGCGTTCGTCTCGATGCGGCGGTTGCCGCGCACCTCGACCTGCGCCACGCGCTCGCCGCCCGCGCGGGCCGCCGCGGTCGCGGCGGGCAGCGCGAGGGCGGGCGCGGTCGCCGGCGCCTCCGCGCCCGGCAGCGGGGCGCCAGGGGCCTCCAACGTCTCCTGCACGAGGCGGTAGATCACGACGACACCGTCCGCCCGGGGCTCCGTCTCCACCGTCGCCGACGCGATGCCGGGGAGCGCGCCGAGCTGCTCCGCGTCGGCGCTCGCGAGCGCGGGGTCGAAGACGGCGCCCGCGCGCAGCTGCAGACCGGACATCGCGTCGAGCTCGAGCGACTCGGCGCCCACCACGCGCACCTCGCGGATCATCGGGCGATCCGACCCGCCGTCCAGGACCTCGAGGATGCGGTCCGCGAGCTCGTTCGTGCGCTCGAGGAGCTCGTCCTCGCCCGCGGCGCTCGCGGCGAGGCTGCGCAGCGACTCCCCCTCGCGCACGGGCGTCACCCGGACGTCCAGGCTGAAGCGGCCCGCGAGCTCGGTGAGGCTCCCCGCCACCACCCAGTCGGCGCCGAGCTCCGAGGCGAGCCGCCGCAGCGACGCCTCGGTGAGCTCACCGGCGGTGAAGCCGAGCAGCGCCTCGCGCACCACCACGGACTCGAGCACCTGGACGCGGCCGCTCGCCTCGAGTCGCGCGCTCAGGAGCTCCGCGAGCGACTTTTCCAGGTAGCCGAGGGGCTCCGCGCTGTGGATGCGGAAGGGGAGCACCGCCACCAGCACCTTCACCCGCTCGGCGCCGGTCTGCGGACTCGTCTGGGCCCGCGCCGGCCCGGCACCCCCGAGGAGCAGGGCGACCCCGAGCGCTGCGGAGCCCGCGAGCGAGCCGCGGCGGAGTCGATGTGCGCAGGGCGCGCGGGCTCTCAATTCGGCTCCCGACGACCGATCGGGTGGCGACCTCTCCCGTCACCCCGACCGACACCCCGACGAGCGTGGGGACCGGCACCCAGGGCGGGCTCGAACGCGGCGGATTCTACTTGCGCCCCGCGGGCGGGGCAAGCCCGCGCTCGGCCGGATTGTCGAGGGATTCCGCGAGGATCCCGGGGCAGCTCGCGCGCGGACGCGCGCCTCACGAGGCCCGCGGAGAAAGCGTCTCCACCAGGCGCCCGTCCACGAGGGTCGCGATGCGTCCGAGGCGGCGCGCCAGCGATTCGTTGTGCGTCACGACCACGAGCGCCGTGCCGCGGGTCTCGTTCATGCGCAGCAGCAGGTCGCTCACGCGATCCCCCGTCGCGGGGTCGAGGTTGCCCGTGGGCTCGTCCGCGAGCACGAGCGGCGGATCGAGGACGAGCGCGCGCGCCACGGCCACGCGCTGGCGCTCGCCGCCGGAGAGCTTTCCGATGGGATGGTGGAGGCGCTCCGCGAGGCCCACCTCGTCGAGCATGGCGGCGGCGCGCTCGCGCATGCGGGCGGGCTCCGCTCCGCGCAGCAGGCCCGGCATCATCACGTTCTCGAGCGCGCTGAACTCGGGGAGCAGGTGATGGAACTGGAACACGAAGCCGAGGCTCGTGTTGCGGAAGCGCGCCAGCTCGTCGGAGGGCTTCGCGAAGACGTCCTCGCCGCGGAAGCGCACGCTGCCGGAGCTCGGATGGTCGATGGCGCCCAGGATGTGGAGCAGCGTGGACTTTCCCACGCCGGACTGCCCCACGATGGCGACGCGTTCGCCCTCGCGCACGCACAGCTCCGCGCCGCGCAGCACCTCGATCGTGCCCTCGCCGGTGCGGAACGACTTGCTCACTCCCTCGACGCGGAGCAGATCACTCATAGCGGAGCGCCTCCGCTGGATCGAGGCGCGAGCCCTGCCGGCTCGGCAGCCAGGTGGCACCGAGGGAGAGCACCATCGCGATGGTGGCCACGCCCGCGATCTGGAGCAGGTCGAACTCGAAGGGGAAATGCGAGAACTGGTAGACGCTCGCCGGGAGGGTGTCGATCCCGGTGAGCGCCTCGACCTGGTCCTGGATGAAGTCGAGCCGCGTGGTCACCGCGACGCCCGCCACGATGCCGAGCACGGTGCCCAGAAGACCGATCAGCGTGCCCTCGATGGCGAAGATGCGCTCCACCGCGGCGTCCGAGGCGCCCATCGCCTTCAGGATCGCGATGTCGCTCGACTTCTCCATGATCATCATGACGAGGGTCGCCACGATCACGAAGGCCGCCACCACCATGATCATGGTGAGCAGCACGAACATCATGACGCGCTCGGTCTTGAGCGCCTGGAAGAAGGCGGGGAAGACCTCCTTCCAGTCGCGGGTGAAGTACGGGAAGCCGAGCGTCTCCTCGACGCTCGTCGCCACGCGCGCCGAGCGGTAGAGATCCTCGGCGCGCACCTCGATCCCCTCCACCACGTCGTCCATGCGGCGGAACGACTGCGCGGCGGGGAGGCTCACGAACGTGAAGATCTCGTCGTACTGGAAGAAGCTCGATTGGAAGATCCCCGCCACGCGGAAGCGCGCGAGGCGCGGGCCCGGGCCGAGCGGGGTCGGCGGGCCGCCGAAGGGCGAGATCAGCAGCAGCGCGTCCTCCACCTCGAGGCCCAGCGCCGCGGCCAGGTGGCTCCCCACGACGATGCCGGGATCCTGGCCGTTCGCTTCCGCGCCGAGGTCGGCGAGCGAGCCCGCCACGAGGTCCTGGCGCAGGTCGGTCACGTCGCCCACGCGCGTCGGATCGACGCCCCGGATCCGCACCCCCACGATCTCGCCGCCCGCGCCGCGCACCATGCCTTCGGCGTCGAGGAAGGGGGAGGCGCCCACCACGCCCGGGGTCCGGGACACGCGGTCCAGCACGTCGCGCCAGTCGCTGAAGGGCCCGAGGCCGCTGTGCACGGTGAAGTGCGCGCGGTTGCCGATGATCTCCTCGCGCCACACGCGCTCGAAGCCGTTCATCACCGAGAGCACGGTGATGATGAGCCAGACGCCCGCGGCCACCCCCCCGACGCAGATGAGCGTGATGATCGAGATGAAGGTCTGCCGCCGCTTGGCGACGAGGTAGCGCGCGGCGATGAACCACTCGGCGCTGCCGCGCAGGCCGAGGAAGCCCGCGGCGCCGAGCGGCACGAGGCCGAGCAGCACGGGCTCCGCCGGGCGCGGCAGCCCCGCGAAGGAGAAGCCGTGGCCGAGACCGACGGCGACCGCGGCGTACACCGCCCCCAGCCCGAGGAAGCCCGCCACGAAGAGGGCGCGGGAGCGGAGCACGGCGAGGAGGCCGCGCGCGATCGCGACCCACACGAAGGCGTGCAGGGCGACGGAGCCGAAGAGCCTCGCCCACGCGGCGACGGTCCCGCTCCAAGCGAGGATCGCCACCTCGGGCTGCACCTCCTCGAGCGCCACCGCCGCGAGCAGCGCGGCGCAGCCCAGGCAGAGTGCGGCGACGGGCACGACGCCGCGCGCGGCGCGCGCGAAGCGCTCCAGCACCACCACCGCGGATCCGAGGAAGAAGAGCGTGAGCGCGGCGAGGCCGACGGCCAGCGCCACGATGAAGGTGAGCGCGACGCTCCCGCCCGCCGCGGCGAGCGCCTGCCACAGGTTCGCGGCGGCGCTCACGTCCGCTCCGGTCTCATGTACGGGAAGAGCAGCACCTCGCGCAGGTGCGCCGCGTCGGCGAGCAGCATCACCAGCCGGTCGATCCCCACGCCGAGCCCGCCCGTGGGCGGCATGCCGTGCTCCAGGGCCTCGAGGAAGTCTTCGTCCAGCGGGTGCGCCTCTTCGTCCCCCGCCGTGCGCGCCTGGCGCTGCTCCTCGAAGCGCGCGCGCTGGTCGTCGGGGTCGTTGAGCTCGCTGAAGGCGTTCGCGAGCTCCATGCCGGCCGCGAAGAGCTCGAAACGCTCCACGAGGCGCGGATCGTCGGACGAGCGCTTCGCGAGCGGCGAGAGCTCGACGGGGTAGTCCACGAGGAAGGTCGGCTGCAGGAGCTTCGGCTCCACGTGCTCGCTCTGCAGATGATCCACGAGCCGGCCCCAGGTGGGCGCGTCGCCGGCGTCGAGACCGGCGTGGCTCACCGCCGCGCGCAGGGACGTCAGGTCGTGGCAGGCGAGCACGTCGATTCCCGTCTCGTCGCGAATCGCGTCGGCGAGTCGCCTGCGCGGCCACGCCCCCCCGAACTCGAGCGTCTCGCCACGGTAGGAGACTTGCGTCTTCCCCTGCTGCGTCTCGCGCACCACGTGCTGCAGCATGGCCTGCACCAGCTCCATCATGTCGTGGTAGTCGGCGTAGGCCTGGTAGCACTCCAGCATGGTGAACTCGGGGTTGCGCTTGCGCGAGACCCCCTCGTTGCGGAAGGAGTGGCCGATCTCGTAGACGCGGTCGAGACCGCCGATCACGAGGCGCTTCAGATACAGCTCGTCCGCGATGCGCAGGTACACGTCCTGGTCGTAGACGTTGTAGTGGGTGACGAACGGGCGCGCGCTCCCGCCCCCGTAGAGCGGCTGGAGGATGGGCGTCTCCACCTCGAGGAAGCCGCGGCCGTCGAGGAAGCTCCGCACGGCGCGGATCGCCCGGGCGCGCATCCGCACCATCTCCCGAACCGTCGGGTTCGTGAGCAGGTCGAGATAGCGCTGGCGGTAGCGCGCCTCCACGTCCTGGAGGCCGTGCCACTTCTCGGGCAGCGGGCGCAGCGCTTTGGCGAGCAGCGTGAAGGCGTCCGCCGCCACCGTGAGCTCGCCCGCCTTGGTCCGCCACACGCGGCCCTCCACGCGCACGAAGTCGCCCACGTCGAGGCAGGCGGCGAGGGCGAAGGCCTCGGGGCCGAGCTCGCCCTTGCGCGCGCTCACCTGGAGCTTCCCGCCGCCCTCGAGGAGATCGAGGAAGAGGAGCTTGCCGAACGAGCGGCGCGCCAGGATGCGTCCCACCACCGCGACGCGGTTCTGCTCGGCGTCGAGGAGCTCCGCGCTCTTCTCGCAGTGCGCGCGCGCGACGTCCGCGAGCGGGGTCCACGCCGGGACGCGCGCCGGGTACGGATCCACCCCGCTCTGGCGCAGCGCCGCCAGCCGCTCGCGGCGCGCCGCGCGCTCCTGCTCGCTCACGAGGCGCTCCGCGCCTGGGCGCGCTGGAGCAGCGTCGCGCGGATGAAGCGGTCCACGTCGCCCTCGAGCACCCCGTCGGCGTTGCCGACCTCGAGGCCCGTGCGGTGGTCCTTCACGCGCTGGCTCGGGTGCAGGGTGTACGAGCGGATTTGGCTCCCGAAGCCGATCTCGCGCTGCTCGCCGCGCAGCGCGGCGAGCTTCGCCTCCTGCTCCTCCCGCGCGCGCTCGTAGAGGCGGGCGCGCAGCACCTTCATGGCCTGGGCGCGGTTCTTGTGCTGGGAGCGCTCGTTCTGGCACTGCACCACGATGCCCGTGGGGAGATGCGTGAGGCGCACCGCGGAGTCGGTCTTGTTCACGTGCTGACCGCCGGCCCCTCCCGCCCGGTAGGTGTCCACGCGCAGGTCCTTCTCGTCGATCTCCACCTCCACCGTGTCGTCGATCTCGGGGAAGACCGAGACGCTCGCGAACGCGGTGTGGCGGCGGTGCTGCGCGTCGAAGGGCGAGATGCGCACGAGGCGGTGCACGCCCTCCTCGGCCTTCAGGTAGCCGAACGCGTTCTCGCCGGAGATCGTGGCCGTCGCGCTGCGGATGCCCGCCTCCTCGCCGGGCTGGAGGTCGAGCATCTCGGTCGCGAAGCCGCGCCGCTCCGCCCAGCGCAGGTACATGCGCAGCAGCATCTCCGCCCAGTCGCAGGCGTCGGTGCCCCCGGCGCCGGCGTTGATGGAGACGATGGCGGGGAGCGCGTCGTGCTCGCCGCCCAGGAGCCGGCGCAGCTCCAGCTCCTCGAGCTGCGCCTCGGCCTCGGCCAGCCTTTGGGCGGATTCGGCGAGGCTCTCGTCGTCGCCCGCCTCGCGGGCGAGCTCGAGCAGCACCTCGGCGTCCTCCACGCCGCGCTCGAGCGCCCGCAGCGCCTCGAGCTCGCGCTCCACCGAGCGGCGCTCGCGCAGCAGCCGCTCGGCGCGCTCGCGGTCCTGCCAGAGGTCGGGGCGCGCGGCCTCGGCCTCGAGCGCGTCCCGCCGGCGGGTCAGCGTCGCGACGTCAAAGACGCCCCCGGAGCTCGTCGAAGCGGTCGCGCAGCCCCCGCGCGCGCTCGGCGAGCTCGGTGACGTCGAGGCTCGGCCTCGCCTGGCTCTCGCTCATGATCCCCCCGCGGCCCGCGACGCCCGTCGCCGCGCGACGACCGCCGCCCCGACGACCGCCGCCCAGCAGCTCCAGGCGAACACGTCGCCGTGTCGCACGTAGTACGTTCGCCCCGCCTCCGGCGATCGCAAGGGCACGTCCGCCACGAGGAGTCCGGCCTCGAAGATCGGCGTCTGCTCGCGCACGCGGCCCCGCTCGTCGATGAAGGCCGAGACGCCCGTGTTCGCCGCCCTCGCCGTCCAGACCCCGGTCTCCGCGGAGCGGAGCGCCGTGATCGCGAGGAACTGGTAGGGCGCCCCGGTCCGCCCGTACCACGCGTCGTTCGTGATGGCGAAGAGGACCTGGGCTCCCCCCGCGACGAAACGGCGCACGAGGTCCGGGAAGAGCAGTTCATAGCAGATGGGGATCCCGGCGGAGAGGGCCCCGCCGCCCGGCGGCTCGAGGGGGATCGCCCGGGGCGCCTCCCCCGGGCTCACGTCGCCCGAGGTCATGCCCGACGCCACCGTGGAGAGGAAGGCGCCGAGGAGCGCGCGGAGCGGAACGTACTCGCCGTAGGGGACGAGGTGGGTCTTGTCGTAGCGGTCGAGCACGCGGCCCTGGGCGTCGATCACGAAGGCGCTGTCGTAGTAGTGGACGGGCATGCCCTTCCCCGCCCCGGGGTCTTGCGGCTCGATCCCCACGGATCCCACCACGAGGAGGGCGCCCGTCTCCCGGGCGAGCGCGCTCACGCGCTCGGCGAGATCGAGGTGGATCGAGAGCGAGCCCGGCACCGCCGTCTCGGGCCAGACCACGACGCGGGCACCCTGCGCCGCGGCCCGGCGCGTGAGATCCTCGTAGCCGGCGAGGGTGCGCTCCGCGAAGGCGGGGCTCCACTTGACGCCCTGGTCGATGTTGCCTTGCAGGATCGCGACGCGGAGCGCCGGCTGCGCGGGGATCGGATCCGGCGCGGCGAGGGGGCCGAGGGCGTGGAGCAGCACGACTCCGGCGAGCGCCGCGAGACCCGCGGGCAGCGCGCGACGCTCCGCGAGCCTCGCCAGCCCCGCGCCGCCGAGGGCGGTGGCGAACGAGAGGCCGTAGACGCCGGTCCAGGCCGCGAGGCCGAGGAGCAGGGGACTCTGGTGCTGCGCGTAGCCGAGCGTGGCCCACGGGAAGCCGGTGAGCGCGAAGGAACGCAGATGATCCAGGGCGGTCCACAGGGCGGCCGCGACGAAGGGCGAGGTCACCCCGCGCCGCGCGAGCCACGACCCGCCGGCAGCGAAGGCGGACGTGAAGGCGGCGATGTAGCTCGCCAGGGCGAGCGGGGCGATCACACCCACCACCGGCGGCGCGTTCCCGTAGCGCACCGTGACCACGTAGATCCAGTGCAGCACCGCGCAGTGGGCCGCGAGGCCGGCCAGGAAGCCGAGCCGCGCCGCAGGCCCCGGCGCGAGGCCACGCACCGCGAGGAGGAGGCACGCGGGCGCGAGCCAGGAGGCGGCGAGGCCGAGATCGACGACCCGGCCCGCGACCACCTGGGGGAACGCCCAGAACGTCGCGACCGCGAAGGCCGCGCCCCACGCGAGGCGCGCGGCGCGGCGCGGATCCGTGCCCGCGCGACCCCCGTTCACCGCGCGACGCTCCGCCACAGACGCCGCTCCTGCACGCGCATCAACCGGGCCTCCGCCTCGCGCTCGTGGTCGTAGCCGAGCAGGTGCAGCACGCCGTGGATCAGTAACCGCGCCACCTCGTCGTCGAAGCAGCGGCCCGCCCGGCGCGCCTGCCGCGCCGCGACCTCGACTCCGATCACGACGTCGCCGAGCAGTCCGCCGCGATGCTCGCGGCCCTCCCCTTCGAGGAGCGAGAAGGAGAGCACGTCGGTGGGCCCCGTGCGCCCGCGGAAGCGCGCGTTCAGCTCCGCCATCTCGGGGTCGGCGGCGAGCACCAGGGACAGCTCGGCCTCGCGCTCCCCGAGCTCGGCGAGCACGCGCCGCGCGCGCCGCACGAGCGAGCGCCGCTCGGGCAGCCTCACGCGCCGGCTGCGCGGGGGGGCCGAGACCCGGATGCGGCTCATCCCCCGGCGCGGGGCTCCGAGGTGGGGCGGCGGCGCTCCTCCTCGCGGTCGTAGGCGCGGATGATCGACTGGACCAGGGGATGGCGCACCACGTCGGCCTCGCTGAAGCGCATGAGGCCGATCCCCTCGGTGCCCTCCAGGATGCGCACCGCCTCCACGAGCCCGCTCGGCTTGTCCGGGGGCAGGTCGATCTGCGTCACGTCTCCGGTCACCACCGCCTTCGAACCGAAGCCGAGGCGCGTGAGGAACATCTTCATCTGCTCGTTCGTCGTGTTCTGCGCCTCGTCGAGGATCACGAAGGAGTCGTTCAGCGTGCGGCCGCGCATGAAGGCGAGCGGCGCCACCTCGATCACGCCGCGCTCCATGAGCCGCGCGGCCTTGTCGATGGTCATCATGTCGTGCAACGCGTCGTAGAGCGGGCGCAGGTACGGATCCACCTTCTCCGCCATCGTGCCCGGCAGGAAGCCGAGCTTCTCCCCGGCCTCCACCGCGGGCCGCGCCAGCAGGATGCGCGTCACCTCGTGGCGGTTCAACGCCGCCACGGCCACCGCCATGGCGAGGTAGGTCTTGCCGGTGCCCGCGGGACCCACCGTGAACACGAGGTCGCACTCCTGCATCAGCTCCACGTAGCGGCGCTGGTTCAGGTTCTTCGCCGCGATGCGGCGGCGGCTGCCCACCGAGGCGAGCACGTCTTCGTAGACGCCGGCGAGGTCGACGTCGGGCTGGCGCGTCAGCATGCGCACCGCCTCGCGGACGTCGCGCGCGCTCACCGAGTTCCCGGAACGCACTTGTGCGTAGAGCTCTTCGAGCACCTTGCGCGCCACGCCCACCTGGGCCTCGGGCCCCACCAGGCGTACCTCGTTGCCGCGAGCGTGGGCTTGGACGCCGAGCTCCTGCTCCAGGATGCGGAGGCTCCGCTCCCCTTCGCCGTAGAGCTCGGAGGCCGCGTGGTTGTCGTCGAAGACGAGAGTCTGGCGGGTCGCGGCTTCGTGGGCGGCCAGTCGGTTCTCCTGCCCTTTCTCCCCGGTCGGATCCCCGGCCGGGGCTGCGCTTTCGTGCTGTTACGGCTCGGGCGCGAGGAGCAGGTAGCCGTCGCCGCGTTGCGCGTAATAGTAGGGACGCCCCTCCGGTCCGGTCAACGCGGAGGGCGCCACGAAGCCGCCCTCGACGAGCTCGAGGAGGCCCGCCGGGTAGCGGCCCGTGGCCCAGCGGTGCGCATCGATGGCGGCGCGCAGCCGGCGGGCGCCGAAGCTGAGGCGGGCCTCGCGCACCGGATCGCGGGAGACGGCGAGCTCCGAGGGGCCCGGCGTCGGCACCACGAGCGCGCGCGGCAGGAACGCCAGGGCGCCGAGGCAGAGCAGCGGGATCGCGGTGCCGAGGCCGGCGCGCAGCCAGCCCGCGGCCCGCGGCGCCTTCGGCGCGCGCGGCCGGCGCTGCACCTTCTCCGGGGCGAGCGGCTCGATCAGACCGAGGTCGCGCAGCTCCGCCAGGAGGCGGGTCGTTTCGAAGGTCCCGAGGCGCGAGAGGTCGACGATGCGGCGCGCCGGGAGCCGGCCGTCCACGAGGAGCCAGAGGCGCTCGGCGCGCTGCAGCCGCTCGGAGCCCTCCTCGAAGCGGTGGCGCTCCGCGTCGAAGCGCCCGGAGCGCTGGAAGACGACCTCCGGCGTGGGCACGCGGTCGGCGAAGGTCTGCCACTCGTCGAGCATGCGCAGGCCGTCCATCAGGACCTGCTCCGCACCGAGCCGGCGCGCGGGATCGCGGTCGTCGGCGACGGCGCGCGCGGAGAAGTGGAACGATCCCTCGCGCCAGCCCAGAACCTGGAAGATCGTCTCGCGCGTGAGGAGCTCCTCCACCTCGTCGAGCTGCCCGGCGGAGAGCTCGCTCGTGGCGACGAGGAGCCGTCGCAGCGCCTGGAGCGAGTGCTCGCGCTCGCGTTCGAGCTCGGCGAGCCGTTCGCGCGTGAGGAGGCCGGTCCGCACGAGGAGGTCGCCGAGCGCCGCGTCGGGGTGGGGGCCCACGGGCGCGGCCACCACGATCGCGCCGCTGTCGAAGTGGAGCTCCACGCGTTCGCCGGGGCCCGCGATCTCGAGCACGCCCGTCTTGCGCTGCTGGCCAATCAGCTGGAAGACCTCGCTGATGCCGAAATCGCGCAGGTTGCCGTGCAGGGCCACCGACACGCGTCAGTCCTCCGCGCCGCGGGGCAAGGCCGCGGCCAGGAGCGCCCCGTACACGCCGGCGAGCGACGCGGCGAGAGCGAGGAGCAGGAGCGCGCCGGCACCCCCCACGGCGAAGGGGTCGGGCAGGACCTCGAAGCACGCGGCGACGCTCGCCCCCGCGCCGCACACGAGAAGCGTCGCGACGAGGGCCAGCCCCGGCCGGCCCGAGAGCAGGCCCGCACTCCCGGGCACGACGAGCGCCAGGGCGAGATGCAGGCGCGCCTCGCGGCGTCCCCACGCGCGCAGCGCCGCGAGCCTCTCGAAGCGAAGCTGGGGGTCCGTGGTCTCGGGTCGGTGATGGAGCCGCGTGCACGCCTCGCACAGGCCGTGCGCTCCGCCCCGGCGGTCGCAGCGCGGGCACAGCCGGGCGCCGCAGCGGCCACAGGCGCGCGACGGCCGGAACAAGCCCGAGAGGGCGAGAGCCACCACCGCGAGGAGCCCGAGCGCGCCGACGCTGCGCAGCGGATCGCCGCCGAGGAGCCCGGGCGCGAGCGCTGCACGCACGGGCGCCAGCGTGCTCGCCTCGCTCGCGCGCTGGTGGAGACGCCGCCGCAGCGCCTCGGGCGGGACGGGCCGGTCCGCCACGAGCGGCCCCCGCGCGTCCTGGATCGCGATCAGGCGGTTCACGGCGGCGGCGTCGAGGTCCTGGGCCCGGGTCAGCGCCGCCTCGTGCTCCGAGAAGCGGATCGAGCGTGCGTAGGCCTGGGACAGGTTGAAGAGCAGGACGGGTGACTCCTCGATCTCCACCGCGCGCTCGTAGAGCTCGATGGCGGGCTCGAGCTCACCCACGAGCAGTCGCGCGTTGGCGGCGTTGCCGAGCAGGCGCGGATCCTTCGTCGCGACGGCGAGCGCGCGGAACGCGGCGTCCGCCTCCACGAGTCGCCCGTCGCGCTTCGCGCGCAGGGCGAGCGCCTCCGCGGCGAGGGGATCCGTGTCTGCGGCCCGCTCGAGGCGGACGAGGTCGAGGGGCGAGGGCACGTCGCGCTGCGCGGCGTCGAGCGCGGGCACGAGCGGATCGGCGCCGATCGCGGCGAAGGCGTGGCGCGCCCGGTCCTCGGCGGGGTGCAGAGCGGCGACCACGAGGAGCGCCGCCGCGACCGCCGCGGCACGCGCGACGGCGTCGCCGTAGAGGAAGACCACGCTGAAGAGCGCGAGCACGAAGCCGAAGGGACCCTCGCCGAGGATCGCGGGGAGCAGGAGGACCGTCGCCAGCAGCGCGCCGCGCGCGAAGCCCGGCGCGCTCGGGCCGGAGCCGCGGAGCGCGAAATCGCCGAGGTCGTGGGCGGCGCGCGTCACGACGAGGGAGGCGGCCACGAGGAGGTAGAGGGCGCCCCCGGCGAGCAGCGTCACGACCGCGACCTGGAGCAGCATCGCCTCGATCCAGAGTCTTGCCTCGAGATGGCGGGGCAGCGCGGCCACCGCGCCGAGGGCCTCTGCGCCAGCGCCGAGGAGATCGCCTCGCGCGAGCAGCGCCGAGGCGAGGGCCGTGCGTGCGACCGGGAGATCGGGCGCGAGCTCCACCGCGGCGCGGGTGCGCTCGACGGCATCGCCGCTCTCGCGTCCGGCGAGGAGAGCGCGCGCGGCGGGCTCGAGGCTCGGGAGGCCGAGCTGCACCATCTGCTGCTTCGTTCGCGCGACCCGCTCGGCGAGGGGCGCCTCGCTCGCGTTCCAGGTGCGCTCGAGGAGATCCACGTAGGACGGGAGCCGGACGGGAGCGGGCGGATCGGCCTCTCCGACGGCGGGCAGGAGCGCGGCGTCGGCGGCAGCGGCGGCCTCTCCGCCCGGCGGGACGGACGACGGCTCCGCGGGGGTGGCGCTCGCCGGCGCCGCGGCCTCGACCGCCCGGGCTGCGGCGGCGACGGATGCGACCAGCCCTGCGATGAGGAGCGCTGCGGCGAGCCGTCCTCGAGACAAAGCCCCCCCCTCTCGATGGATCCGAGGCGCTCTGCGTATCGACCGAACGGATGGCTTCGTGAAGCCCCGCGGGGCCTCTCCCGGGCGAGCGATCCGGACGCGCGCGGCCCATCGACACGGGAAGGCCCGGTTCGTATCCTCGGCCCCCGCTCGGGAGGGAATCTCTTGGCCACCCACAAGTCCGCGGAGAAGCGTGCGCGTCAGGCGGAGAAGCGCCGGGTCCGCAACCGCGCGGTGCGCAGCCACGTGAAGTCCCGCGTGGCGCGCGTCCGCAGCGCCCTCGCGGAGGGCAACGCCGCGGGCGCCACGCAGCAGCTCCGCGAAGCGGAGCGCGCGCTCCGCAAGGCCGCGAGCAAGGGCGTGATCCCGAAGCAGCGCGCCAGCCGCACCGTGGCCCGCCTCGCCCGCGCCGTGGCGCGCGGCGGAGCCACGACGGCGAAGTAACGCAGCTACGGGGCTCGGCGAAGCCGGGTCGGCATAGGCCGGCAAGGCCGTGCTGGTCGGAGGTGGGCCCGGCCACTGAGGTCTTCCCGAGACCGCATCCCCTCACCCGCACGTCGGAGCCTCGAGCGCGGCCGCGCAGCGAGGCGCAGCCGAGCGGAGTGAAACTAACTGGAGAGTCCCAGCACGAGGCGCTCGAGCGTGAGCTCCGCTGGGAGCGCGCCCCGGCCCTTCAAGCGCTCGTCCGCTTCGTGCAGCGCGCGCAGGCACGCGGTGAAACGCGCGGGACCGTAGCGGCGCGCCTGGCTCTGGAGCTTGCGCTGCACGAAGGGCGGCGCCTGGACGCGGCCCCCGCCGCCCACGCGCACGAGGCGGCGGAAGTGGCTCGCCAGGGAGCCGAGCACGACCATGGGCGGCGCTCCCGCGCCGAGGAGCTTGTGCAGCACGGCGAGCGCGTCGGCGCTGCGTCCCTCGCCGATGGCGTCGGTGAGATCCCAGATCGGCTCCTCGGCGACGTCGCTCGCGAGCGCCGCGACGTGCGCGCGCGTCACCGGCTCGTCCGGCCCGGCAAACAGGGCGGCCTTGGCGAGCTCCTGACGGAGCCACAGGAGCTGCGGACCCACGCGCTCCGCGAGGAGCTCCGCGGCACCGGGCGCGAGCGTGATCCCCTGGCGCTTCGCCTCCGCACGCACGAAGCCGACCAGATCCTGGGCCCGCGTGGGCGCCTCGCACTCGACCCGCGCCGCGGGCTCGCGAAAGGCCTTCACCCACGCCGAGCGACCATCCGGCGACCCGGCACACACGACCAGCACCGTGGAGCCCACCCCGGGTCCCTCGCCGAGCTCGTGCACGAGCCCGGGCAGCGCCTCCACGAGCGCCGCGCTGGACTTGCGGGCCTCGGGCTCGCGCAGGATCACGAGGCGGCGCTCGGCCAGGACCGGGAGCGTGCGCACCGCGTCGAGCAGCTCCCCCGCGCTCGCCGTCTCGCCGTCGAGGCGGTCGCAGTTGAACTCGCGGGGAGCCCCGGAGAGCACCGCCTCCGTGAGCGCGGCGAGCGCGTCGTCGCGCACGAGCGCCTCGCCGCCCGCGAGGAGGTACGCGCCGCGGATCCGGCCGGCGCGAAGCTCTTCGCGCAGGTCGTCGAGGGTCACGGCGTGGCGGTCTCCACGAGCACGTCGTGCACGCGCACGGCCAGCGCCGCGGCGACGCGGCGCAGCGCCTCCTCGCGGTTCTTGCGCGTCACCTCGACGTCCGGGCTCGCCAGGTAGAGCTCGGACTCGGCGAGCGCGGTGGCGTCGAGGGGGATCTTCTCGCCGTCGGAACGCGCCACCTCGAGACGCAGGCGCAGCGTGACCTCGTACTCGATCGCGAAGTTCACCGACGAGAACGAGCGGCTCGACCACACCACGGGGAGAACCGCGCCGCCGATCACGAGGTCGGCGCCGCCCGGGTCTTCCACGATGCGGAGCGCGCCGCGCCGCAGGAACTCGCGGCGCAGGGCGTCGTTCATCACCGAGTCGATCCCGGGCTCGAAGGAGTCGTTGCGGAGCGCGCGGATCGCGACGCTCTGGTGGGCGCCGCCGGGCTCGGCCCCGTAGCGGACGAAGCGGTAGCCGCAGCCCGACACCGCGAGCGCGACCCATCCCATCACGAGCCAGCGACGCACGGCCCTCTAGATAACACAGCCGCGGCGGAGCCGTCGCCCGCGCGCGGAGCCCCGCTCCTGCTCCCCGCCCGCTCCCCGGATCCGCTCCACCCCCTCGCGCACCCCCTTGCGCTCCGTTCGTCACCTCGCCCCCTCCCCGAGACGGGGTCATGACACGATCTTGAGCAGGCCCTTCGCCACCGCGAGGACGCGGTTCGCCTGGATCGGCTTGGTGAGGTACTCGTCGGCGCCGAGGGCGAGGGCGCGCTCGCGGTCCTCGGTGGCGCCCTCCGTCGTGATCACGACGATGGGCATCTCCTTGAGCGAGTCCTCGCTGCGGATCAGGCTGATGAGCTTGAGCCCGTCCATCACGGGCATGTTGATGTCCACCAGGGCCAGGTCGAAGTGGTCGCTCGTCACCTTGCGCAGCCCGTCCATGCCGTCCGAGGCCTCGACGATCTCGGCGTCCTTGAGCCGCTTCAGCGCGAACACGAGGAGCTGGCGCATCGTCGGGCTGTCCTCGACGATCAAGATGCGGCGACGCGACATCGCGGGTCCCTCCTCCGCCCCGTCTACTTGGTGAGCAGGTCGATGAAGCCCTGGATCGTGTTCAGCTTGCGCTCGGAGAGCGAGTGCAGCCGCGCCGCGAAGATCGCCGTGGCGGCGTGTCCCGCCAGCAGCGTGAAGAGCTCGTGGTCGAGGGGGGAGAAGCCTTCCTTCTGGGCGAGCAGGCGGTAGATCGCGATGGCGCCGAGCGGTCGCTCCTGCACGCGCAGCGGGATGCACACGATGGGCCTCGAGAGATCCTGCGACGCGTGCACCCGCTCGCAGACGGTCTTGCCCGACTCCACGCAGGCGCCGAGCACGCCGCGACCCAGCCGGAAGCTCGGAAAGGCCGCGAGCGCCTCGCCCTCCGCGGCCACCGCCTCGAGCTGCTGCGTCTTCTCGTCGAGCACGTAGACGGCGAAGGTCTCGGCGCCGATCAGGTTGATCACGATCTCGAGGACGATCTTCAGCACCTCGGAGAGGTCGAGGGTCGAATGCAGCTGGTAGCTCGCGACGTACAGGTTCGCGAGGTTGTTGTTCTCGTCCTCCACCTCGAGGTAGCGCGACGCGAAGTGGCGGTTCTCCTCCTCGATCTGCCGCAGGCGGTCGAGCACGCTCTGCCGCTCCGCCTCGAGGTGATCGATGCGCCGCAGCATCTCCCCGCGGAGCTTCTGCCACTCGTGCGGATCGCGCGCCGCCTGGGTGTGGTCCTCCTCCAGCGAGAGGAGCTGGCGCCGCAGGCGCTCGTTCTCCTGGACGAGCTCTTTCGCGAACTCCGCACCGCGCCGAAAGATGGTGGCGAACTCGTCCGCCCGTTCGAAGATCCCCCGGCGATCGTCGCTCATGCGTCCCCTCGCTCCGGCGTGCGCCGCCGGCGGCCCCCGCGCGGTCGCGCCGCGGCGCCCGCGAGGCCGGCGTCGATGGCCCCGGCGATGCGTGCGAGGGGCAGCACCGCGTCCACCGCGCCCGTGCGGATCGCCTGCTGGGGCATGCCGAACACCACCGCCGACTCCTCCGACTCCGTAACGACCGTCCCCCCGGCTTCCTTGACGGCGCGCACGCCCTGGGCGCCGTCGTCGCCCATGCCCGTCAGCACGACGGCCATGAGGTCGGCGCCGAAGTGCTTGGCCGCGGACACGAACATCCGGTCCACGGACGGGGTGTACTTGTCCCCCGGGGATCGCGGAACCAGCCGGACCCTCGGCTCGCCATCGTAGGTCCCAAATTCGATGTGGCACCCCCCGGGGGAAACAAGGACCCGACCCGGCTCGAGCCGATCCCCCTCCCGCGCCTCCCGGGCGGAGAAGGCGGTGAAGCGGTCGATGCGCTCGGCGAAGCTCGCGGTGAAGCCCCCCGGCATGTGCTGCGACACCACCACGGCGAAGGGCGGAGGCTCGGTGAAGGCGCCGAGCACCTGGGTCACCGCCGCCGGCCCGCCGGTGGACGCGCCGATCGCCACCACCCGCCGCGCCGCCGGGCTCGCGGGGGCCGGGCGTCGGGGCAGCAGGTCGGGCGCCGACGCGAGGCGCTCGCGCAGCTTGTCCATGCGGAGCTGGCGCAGCGCGTGGACCTTGCGCAGCAGCTCCTCCTGGATCGACTCGAGCTCCGGGGCCGCCCGGGGCGTGGGCTTCGCGATGAAGTCCACCGCGCCGAGGTCGAGCGCCTTGAAGACGTCCTGGGAGTGCGCCCGCCCGCTGATCACGAGCACCGGCGTCGGCCGCCGCGCGAGCAGCAGGCGCAGGAACGTGAAGCCGTCCATGCGCGGCATCTCGAGGTCGAGGGTCACGAGGTCGGGCTCCTGCTCCAGGGTCTTGCGCAGCGCCTCCTCGCCGTCGTGCGCCCAGTCGATCACGCGCACCAGCGGCGACGCCTCGAGCATGCGCGTGATCGTGCGCCGGCTGAAGGCCGAGTCGTCGATCACGAGCACGCGGATCGGACCCAGCGAGCTCACGCCGCGTCCTCCTCGGGTCCGAACGACGAGGCCGCCTCGCGCGCCAGCGCGTGCCACGCGTCCCGGGGCTCGTCGAGGCCGGGCTTGCGATACACCAGGTCGCTGCGCAGATGGCGGAGCTGGAAGGCGCTCGAGAGCTGGATCAGCGACTCGGAGTGCCCGAGCAGCAGGTAGCCCCCCGGACGGAGCTTCTCGGCGAAGGTCCCGATCACGCGGCGCTTCGACTCGAGGTCGAAGTAGATGATGACGTTCCGACACAGGATCACGTCGAGCGGGCCGAGCAGCCCCGCGCGCGACGGCTTGAGCAGGTTCATGTGCGCGAAGCAGACGTGGCGCTTCACCTCGTCGGAGATGCGCCAGGCCCCGTCCTTCTCCACGAAGTACTGCGCCTGGAGGCGCCGCTCCATCTCGCGGAACGAGGCGGCGCGGTACACGCCCGCGCGCGCGCGCCGCAGCACCGTGCGGTCGATGTCCGAGGCGTAGAGCCGGAAGTCGCGGCCCGGGTGCAGCCCCGCTTCCAGGGCGAGGAGCACGATGGAGTACGGCTCCTCGCCGGTCGAGCAGCCCGCGCACCAGATCTGGAGCGGACCCGGCGTGCGCCGCCGCGCCGCCAGCTCGGGCAGGATCTCGTGGAGCAGCGCGCTGAGCTGGTTGCGCTCGCGCAGGAAATAGGTCTCGTTGGTGGTGACCTCGTCCACGAGCTGCGCCAGCTCCTCGTCGCCCGTGGCGGCGTGGCGCAGCTGGTAGTGGTAGGCCGCGAAGCTCCCGACCCCGAGCTGCCGGACGCGCGAGGCCACGCGCTTCTCGAGCAGGTAGCGGAGGTCGGGGCTGAACCACAGGCCGCAGTGGTCGCGGAGCAGGTCGGAGAACATCCGGAACTCCGCGTCCGACATGTGGAGCCGGGCTTCCGGTCGCTCGCCGGCCACGGCGCTCTAGCCCTCCAGCCGCGCGAGCGCGCGCAGGATCACGCTGCGCACGAAGTCGTCCTGCTCGGTCTCGAGACGCCGCAGGATCGACGGGATCGCCCTCGCGACGCCGCGCTCGGCGAGGACCTGCGTCGCCTCGGCGCGCACGCTCCACTCGCGGTGCGAGACGAGCGGCAGGATCCGCTCCAGGCACTCGGCGTCGCCGTGCGATCCGATGCAACGCAGCGCGGCGCGCAGGATCTCGGCATCGCCGCGCTCGAGCGCGACGAGCGTCCGCCGCGCCGACTCGCCGCCGCCCAGGCCGGAGAGTCCCTCGACGGCGGCGAGCGCGACCACGCCTTCGTCCTCGAGGGCGGCCCCGACCAGCGCGAAGCAGCGCTCGCGCGCCGCCCCTCCGGCCAGGTCGGCGGCGCGCGCCGCCACGGCGCGCACGGCAGCGGCGCGAACGCGCGCATCCTCGTCGCGCGCGAGGCAGGCGAGGTCGTCCAGCACCGCCGGCGCGTCGGAGCGCGCGAGCACCCCCGCCGCGGCGATCCGCACCAGCGCCGACTCGTCCGCCAGCGCGATGCGCAGCGACTCCGGGGCGCCCGCGGGTGCGGGCTCCCGGGCGAGAGCCTCGACCGCGGTGCGGCGCACCGCCGGCGACGGATCGGCGAGGAGAAGGTCCATGGAGATGCGGGCCTCGGGCGCCTCGAGGCGCGCCAGCACGCGGGCGATCTGCACGCGCTCCTCCTCCCCCGCCGAGGGCAGGCGCGCGACGAGGAGATCGGAGAGGGCCGCCGTGGCGCTCGCGCCGCGCGCGCCGCTCGCGATGGCCAGGAGCGTCGAGCCGATCGCCTCGAGCTCCCCGTCGGCGTCCCACTCCGGATCGCCGCCCGCGGCCGCGAGCCGGCGCACGAGGGCGGGCAGCGCCTCGGCCGATCCCACGCCGGCGAGCGCGCGCACGGCCGCGACGCGGCACTCGGGGTCCGGGTCGTCGAGCGCCTGGAGCAGCCGGCGGTGCGCGCGCGGCCCCCGGCTCGCCGCGAGCACGCGGCAGGCGAGGGCGCGCGCCGCGACGGGGAGCCCGGGCCACGCCTCGTCGAGCGTCTCCTCCGCCGCGCCGCCCATCGCTTCGAGAGCGCCGGCCGCCACCTCGGCCAGGGCCTCGTCGCGGCCCGCGAGGAGGATCGGCACCACGAGCTCGCGGCGTCCGAGGAGGCCAAGGAACTGGATCAGCACGAGCTGGAGCGAGAGCTCTCCCTCGGCGAGGCGCTCGAGGGCGTCCTGCTCCACGCGCGAGCCCGCCGCCACGAGCTCGCGCACGCGCTCCACGAGGCGCTCCGCGCCGGACGGCTCGGCGCGCGCGAGGCTACGGAGCAGCGCCTCGATGGCCGCCTCCCGGGCGGAGCGCGAGGCGCCCCCGAGCCCCTTCAGCAGCACCTCCGCCGCCGCGGCGTCCTCGGAGCGGCCGAGCAGCGCGAAGGCCGCCGGGCGGAGCAGCGGATCGCCGCAGGCCGAGTCGAGCGCGGCGGCGTCCAGCACCGCGTCGAGCTGGACGAGGGCGCGCAGGGCGGAGAGGCGCACGAGGGGCTGCTCCGCGTCGCGCGTCGCGAGCGCGGCGAGCGCGGGCACGGAAGCCACGTGGCCCGTCGTGCCGAGCGCGTCGGCCGCCGCGCCGCGCACGTTGGGATCGGGGTCGCCGAGCATCTCCAGGAGCCGCGCCACGGCGCGCACGTCGCGGATCCCGGCCAGCGCGTCCACGGCGAGCTTGCGCACGTCCACGTCGCCGCTCTTGCTCGCCTCGAGGAGCCTCGGCACCACCGTCGCGCCGCAGCCCACGAGCGCTTCCACCGCCGCGTTGCGCCGACCGGGGTCGTCGCCGTCGGAGAGCGCCGCCACCAGCACCTCGGCCACGAGCTCGCTGCGCGGCGACGCGACCAGGCGCGCCACGGCCGCCTTGCGCACGCGCCAGCTCGAGTCCCCGAGGCGCGCCACCAGGAGCTCGAGCGCTTCGGAGTCGAGCGCCGCGAGGCGCTCGACGGCGAGGCGCCTCACCTCCTCGTCGGGGCTCCGCAGATCCTCTCGAATGACGTCTCGCTCGCGCAGATCCATCTTCCCCTCACTTCATGCCGCGCGCCTTCGCTACGCGCAGCAGCTCGTCGCGCAGGAAGTCGCGGTGTTCGCGCACGCGCGCCTCGACGCGCTCGCGGAGAAGGCCCTGCCCCTCGTCGAGGTCCGCGGCGAAGGCCGCGAGCACGTTGCCGGCGCGCACCGCCTCGGCGAAGCGATCCTGGTTGTAGAGCACGATGTCGGACACGACGATCCGGGCCAGGCGCTCGGCCTTCGCCACCGCGTCGGCGAGCGCGGGGTCCGCGAGCGGCGGCGTCTCGGGCGGAGCCGGCGCCGTCCGCGCCGCGGCGACGGGCGCTCGCGGCGCGGCGCTCGGGGCCTTCGGCGCGGGCGCGACGGGCGCCTCCCGGCGCACGCCGGGGGGCGGAGCCGCGGGCTCGGCGGGCGCGCTCGGCGGACGCGGCCTGGCCGCCTCCCGCTCGCTCGGAACGGGGAGGCCCATGCGCCGCAGCGTCTCGAGCGCGGCGTCGGGCAGGGTCGCGTCCTCGAGGTACGCGTCGGCGCCGTAGAGCTCGCTCGGCGGCCGGCGGTAGCGCTCGGGATGGTGATGGCTGCCCACCAGGAGCACGCGGATGGAGCGCAGGCTCTCGTTGCGCTTCATGAGCTCGCACACCTGGAAGCCGAACATCTTGGGCAGCGCGGCGTCGAGCACGACCGCCCGCGGCATCGCGCGCTGGATCGCGAGGATCGCCTCGACGCCGTCGTGGGCGAGCACCGTCTCGAGGCCGACCCGGGAGAGCGCCGCCGCGGTGCGCTTGGCGCGCTCGGGATCGGGATCGGCGACCACGACCAGGCGCGAGCGATCCCGCGCCGGCGGCGCGGGCGCCGGGGCTCGCGCCTCCGCCGCGCTCGCCACGCCGCGGGGCTCCGATCCCACCGCGCCGACGGACGCGCTCGCCGCGGCCGGCGGGCGGACGCGGAACACCGCCTCGCAGCGCGAGCAGCGCAGGCGCACGCCCTCCGGCCGGATGCGATGCCGCTCGATGCGGTAGCGCGCTCCACACTTGGGACAAGCCGCGATCATCGCCGTCCTTCGCCTCGCTTCCTTCTCGGCCCCTGGGCCCGTCTCGACCTACACGCAGAAGAGTCAGGTTCTGAACCGCTCCACGTCGGTGCGCAGCGACGCGGCGCGTTCGCGCAGGCTGCGGGTGGCCTCGGCCATGCGGCGCACGGAGTCTTCGTGGGTCTGGGTGCGTCCGGCCACGCGTCCGAGCCCGGCCGCCGCCTGCGCGCACGCCTCGCTCTGCTCGCGCAGCCGCCGGTGGATCGCCTCGGTCGCCTCGCGCACCCCCTCGACGCTCTCGCCGATGCGCGCCGCCCCCCGCGCCTGCTCCTCGGTCGTGCGGTGCACCGAGCTCGCCACCTCCCGCATCGCCCCGACCGCCGCTCCCACCACCGCGTGGCCCCGCTCCTGCTCCCCGCCCGCGGCCCGGATCCGCTCCACCCCCTCGCGCACCCCCTCCATCAATCCCACCACGTGGCCCGCCGCCCGGCTCTGCTCCCGCACCGCCCCCGCGATCCCCCGCACCCGCTCCCCGCTCGAGCGCGCCGAGGCCGTGATCGCCTCGAGCGCCTCCCCGGCCTGCGCCGACAGATCCACCCCCGAGAGCACCGAGCGCGCTCCCCCCTCGATCGCCGCCTGCGCCTGCGTGCTCTCCTCCTGCACCGCTTTGATCAGACCCGCGATCTCCTTCGTCGAGGCCATCACCCGGTCCGCCAGCTCCTTGATCTCGTCGGCCACCACCGAAAACGCCCGGCCCGACTCCCCCGACTGCGCCGCGATGATGGCGGCGTTGAGCGCGAGCAGGTTCGTCTCGTCCGCCACCTCGTCGATCACGTCCACGATCGCCCCGATCTCCCGCGCCCGAAGCAAGAGCCCCCGCATCACCCCCTCCGCCACCTCCACCGCCTCCCGGATCGCCTCCATCCCCTCGATCGTCTGGCGCACCCGCTCGCGGCCCACCTCCGCCTGCTCCACCACGCCCCCCGAAAGCCTCCCCATCTCCCCCGCCGCCGCGTCCACCTCCTTGAGCGAGCTCGCCATCTCCTCCATCGACGACGACGTCTCCCCCGCCGCCCGACCGAGCGCCTCCGCCTCCCCGGCCACCTCCCGCACGCTCGCCGCCGCCTCCACCAACGCCCCCGTCACCTCCTCCACCCGCTCCGATAAACCCTGCGCCGTGCGGTTCAGCTCCTCCCCCGTCGCCCGAAGCTCCATCCCCGTGCTCGACGACTCCTCCACCGACTCCCCGAGCGACGCCGCCTGCGACGCGATCCCTGCCACCCCCTCCCGCAGCTCTTCCACCGAGCGCCGCGCCGACGCCAATCCCCCCACCTGGTCCACCGTCGCCTCCTCCACCTCCACCCCGACCCGCTCCAGCTCCCGCGCCGTCACCTCCACTCCCTCCGCCGCCTCCGCCACCCGACCCACCGTCTCCCGCAACCACCCCACCATCCGCTCGAACGACCGCGCCAGCTCCCCCAGCTCGTCCTCCGACTCCAACACGAACCCCCGACGCAAATCCCCCGACGCCACACGGTCCGCCTGGGCGGCCAGCGCCGCCGTGGCGCCGCTCACGTCCGCGGCCAGCAGGCGCGCGAGGATCCCCGCGGCGAGGCACGCCGCGCCGAGCAGCACGCCGAAGGTGAGCCATAGCCGGTGCAGGTGCGGGGCCAGCGCGTCCGGGGCCAGCGCGGCGACCGCCACGCGCGAGGCGTCCAGGCGCGTCCAGGCAAAAACGTGTCGGGCGTCGAAATCGCGGCTGTCCCCCGCGCGGCCGCCGGCGCTGCGCACCGCCTGCCATTCGGACGGCGCCAGCGGACCGCCCCCGGCCGAGTCCGCGTCGAGGATCTCGACGTGCTGCGCGATGCCGAGCGCAGAGGCCTCTTCCCGGAGCGCGGCGAGCGCCGCCTCGCCCCCGACCGCCAGCCGGGCGTGCGCGCGCTCGAGGAAGCGCCGCTGGAGCTCTGCGGCGCGGGTCTCGAGCGGCGCGCGCGCGTGCACCTCGGCCAGGAAGAACGCGAAGAGCACGCTGGAGAGCGCGAGACCCCCGAGCGACACGACGAGCTTCGCGCCGATCGGGACACGAGGCGCGAGCGCGCCGCGCTCGCGCGGATCGGGGAGCGCCCGGGCGAGCTCCCCGCGCAGGGCTGCGAGGCGCCTCTTCACCCCCAGGAAGAAGAGCGCGTTCATCGCGAAGCCGCCCGTCGCGGTGGCGGCGAGGATCACGAGGACCGGGCCCGGGCCGAGATCGCGGAAGCACAGCTTCATCCCCGCGGCGAGGAAGACGCCCCCCGCCACGTAGCCGGTGAGACCGAGCAGGAACGCGCGGCGCGGAAAGTCCATCACCGCGCGGAAGGCGGCGCGCGTCGCCTCCGGCGGGGCCGCCGACCCGGCGCGCAGGTCGAGCCAACGCACGATCGGGGCGCGGATGCCGTGGGTGATCCGCTCGGAGAGCAAGGCGAAGACCGCCGCGTACCCCGCCAGGAGCCACCCGAAGGTGTGCCACTGCGGGGGCGTCAGGCGCAGCAGCGCCACCAGGTAGCCCACCACCACCGACGCCGCGCCGAAGCCCACCCCGGACTGGAGCACGAGGAGCTGGCGCCGGAACACGGCGCCCGTCGGCAGCGATCGCGTGCTCACGGTCGCGACTCCTCGACGCCCGAGCGCTCGATGCTCGCGAGCAGATGCTCGAGTGAGAGGATCAAGACGGGCGGTCCCCCCTCGCGGCGCACGATGCCGGTCACCGCGCCGTAGCCCGCTTGCGCGGCGAGGGCCGGGGTCGGCTCCACCTGCGAGGCGTCCAACGAGAGGACGTCCAGCGCGGCTTCGGCGCGCAGCCCGAAGCGGACCCCCTCCACCTCCACGAGCGCGACGCGCTGGCCTCGCGCGGGCGCGAGGGGCTCGCCGTCGAGGGCGCGGCCCAGGTCGACCACCGGGACGACGCCGCTGCGCAGCTCCATCACGCCTTCGATGAGGCGCGGCGCGAAGGGCAGCGGGACCAGCGCTTCGGCGCGCACGATCTCGCGCACGTGCGCGAGCTCGATCGCCACCACGCGGCCGCGCAGCTCGAGGCACGCGAGCTCGACGCGACCTCCGCTCGCGGCGGGCGCGCGTTCAGCCGGCATCGCCAAGCTCGAGCACCCGATCTACGTCGAGGACGGACACGAACCGGCCCTGCCACGTGCAGAGCTCCGCCACCGCTCCCGCCTCGCCCGCCGGCGCGGGTTCGAGCTCGGAGTCCGGGACGCGCAGGACGTCGCTCGCGGCGTCCACGCGCAGCCCCGCCGCCTCTCCGTCCGCGGCGTGGAGCACCACGATGCGCTGGCTGCGCCCCGGCTCCGCGTCCGCGAGGCCGAGGCGCCGCCGCAGGTCCACCACCTCGATCATCTCGCCGCGCAGCGCCACCACGCCGAGGATCGCGTGGGGCGCCCGGGGGATCGGGGTGATCGGGCGCAGGCGCACGATCTCGCGCACGCGCTCCACGGGCACCGCGTATGCGTCGCCTGCGGCGCGCAGCAACAGGAACTCGCGCAGGAGCGCGCTCTCCTCGGCGCGCGCCGTGGCCCGCGCGAGCTCGCGGAAGCCCGCCGCGCCCGGGGCGCGCGCGCCGCTCGTCGGGCCCGCGCTCACGCGGCCTCCCGCCGGCGCAGCCCTTCGTCCACGAGCGCCGCCACGTCGAGCACGAGCACCGCCTGCTGGTCGCCGAGCTCCGTGGCTCCCGCGATGCCCTGCACCGCGGCGAGGGGACCCTGCAGCGGCTTCAGCAGCGCGTCCTGCTGGCCGTCGAGGCGGTCCACGAGCAGGCCCGCGCGCGACTCGCCGAGGCCGACGACGACCGCGAACTGTCGCGCACCCGGCTCCGGCGCGGCGAGGCCGAACACGTCCGCGAGGCGGCGCAGCACGAGCGGCTCGCCGCGCAGGGAGAGCAGCTCGCGGCCCTCGCTGCGCTGGATCGCGCCCGGCTCCACCACGAGCGTCTCCTGCACCGCGCCGAGGGGGATCGCGAAGCGCTGGCCCCCGGCGGCCACGACGAGCGCCTGGATGATGGCGAGGGTGATGGGCAGCGTGAGCGAGACGCGCGTGCCGCGGCCCGGCTCGGAGTCGAGCTCCACCGCGCCGCCGAGCGCGGTCACGTTCGCGCGCACCACGTCCAGGCCGACGCCGCGCCCGCTCGTCTCGGTCACGCCGTCGCGCGTGGAGAAGCCCGGCGCGAAGACGAGCGCCAGGGTCTCGGAGCGGGAGAGCGCGTCCTCCGCCCGCACCAGACCGCTCCCCTCGGCGCGCTCGCGCACCCGGGCGGGGTCGATGCCGCGGCCGTCGTCGGTCACGGCGATCACCACGTGGTTGCCGCGCTGGCTCGCCTCGATGCGGATCTCTCCCAGGGCGGGCTTGCTGGCGGCGCGTCGCTCGTCCGCGGGCTCGATCGCGTGGTCGAAGGCGTTGCGCACGAGGTGCATGAGCGGATCGACGAGCTCCTCCACGATGAGCTTGTCGAGCTCGGTGTCGGCGCCGCGGATCTCGAGGCGCACGTCCTTGTCGAGGTCGCGGCGCAGCCGCCGCGCCACGCGCGAGAGGCGCTCGAACACCTGGCGCAGCGGCACCATGCGCACGTCGAGGACGCCGGCCTGGAGGTCCTGGAGCTTGCGGTCGAGGGAGCGGTGCACCTTGTGGAGCTCGACGGCGACGCGCGCGGTGGCGGGCTCCTGGGCCAGACGCTGCGCGATCGACTCGAGGGCGCCGCGCTGGAGCACGAGCTCGCCGACCAGGTTCATGAGCTCGTCGAGCTTGCGGATGTCCACGCGCACCGTGTCGCTCTGCGAACGGAGCGACTCGCCCTCGCCCGGGAGCGCGGCCTCGAGCCCGGTCTCCGACGCGGCGGCAGGCGCCGGGCTCGCGTCGGAGGAAGCTTCCGCCGCCGGGGACTCGGCGCTCGCGGCCGCCACGAGCTCGCGCACCGCGTCCTCCGCGAGCTCGAGGCGCGCGGCGAGCTCGCGCGCCACGAGATCGCTCCCCACCAGCAGCGAGAAGCGGATCTGCGGCTGCACCGCGTCGCCGGGCGAGGGCAGGGTCGAGATCAGCTCGCCCACCTCGGCGATGGCGGCGTTCGCCTCGCGCAGACCTTCCTCGAACGACGCGAGGTCGAAGCCGAGCTCGACGCAGAGCAGCCGGCGCCCCCGGCGCAGGTTCTCGCGCAGGCGGTGCTCCTCGTACTCCGTGAGGGCGCGCAGGAGCGCGGGATCGATGGGCAGCGCCTCGAGCGCCGGCTCGGGCGCCCCGCCACACGCGCGCTCGATGCGCGCCACGAGGTCCCGGACCGAGCCCTCCAGGGCCTGCGCGCCGTCGGCCGAGGGCAGCTCCCCGAGCGCGCGCGCGAAGAGCGCCACCGCCTCGTCGAGGAGCGGAAGCGCCGGTGAATCGAGCCTCACGCGCGAGAGGCGCAGGCCGTCGAGGAGGTCCTCGGCCCGGTGCGCGAGCTCGCCGAGCGCGTCGAAGCCGAACATGCCGGAGAGGCCCTTCAGCGAGTGCGCCGAGCGGAACAGTCGGTTCACGAGTGCGGGATCCGCGCCCTCGCCGCGCGCCCGCGCCTCGCCGAGGTCCGCGAGGTCCGCGCGCATGCGCTCCAGGATCTCCTCGCACTCGGAGACGAACTCGCGATGCGCCTTGCTGCGGCGGGGTCCGCGTCTCGCCATGCGCTATCCCCCCGCGCGCGAGCCGTCGAGCAGCGTCTGCGCGAGGCGACGCAGCTCGGCGGGATCGAACGGCTTCACCAGGTACGCGTCGGCTCCGAGCTCGAGGCCCTTCTCGCGATCGCGTTCGGAGCCCTCGGTGGAGATGATCACGAGGGGGATCTGCCGATACGCTTCGTTGCGCTTGATGAACGAGACGAGCTCGAGCCCGTTGATGTCGGGCATGTTGATGTCGGTGAGGATCAGGTCGTAGCGCGCGCGGGGGAGCTGGCGCAGCGCCTCGAAGCCGCTCTCGGCCTCCGTCACCTTCACCGGCGCGTCGAGGTCTTCGAGGGCCGAGACGAGGAGCGACCGCATGGTCGCCGAGTCCTCCACGACGAGAACGCGATGCACGGGACCCCCCTGCGCCCCAGCCGCGGGGCGGCTCGGGTCGTATCGGTGTCCCGGTGGCTTTCTTGAGGCGGCGGGCGGACTTCCGACTTGTTCACTCCGCTCGCCTACGGCTCGCTGCGCGCCCGGGCTGGAGACTCCGAAGGACGTTCTTGCATTCTCGTGAGGCGGAGTACCCAGCGCCCGGGACCCACTCCCACCAGCCCGGGCTTGCCGGCGGCTCGCACACGGTCCGCGAGTATCCGAATCGGCGTCCGCAAGGAACGCGCCGGAGGCGGGCAAGTCCGTGCTGGTTGCACCCGGCCGGGGCGGGAAGGCCTCAGACGCGCGGGACCAGCGAACCCCCGGGCGAAGCCTCGAGCACGGACGCGCAGCGAGCCGCAGGCGAGCGGAGCAAGGTCATCGGTTGCGCAGGGCGCGATCGAGGGCCTCGCCCGCGGCGCGGAGCAGCGACTCGAGCGCGGTGCACTCCGGGAGGGGTCCATCGCCCGGGAGGGTGTCGGCGTAGAGCAGCGCCACCACGGCGCTCTCGGTGGCGAGGGGCGCCACGAAGGCCTGCGACGCCGGCGCGCCGCCGAGCAGCGCCGCGAGACGCAGGTCGCCCTCGTCCGACGGCGGCCCCCCGGCGGGCGCGCGCGTCTCCAGCACGCGGCGGAACCACGCCGGCTCGTCCGCGCGCAGGGCCACCCGCCGGATTCCCGAATCGTCGGGTCCCCCCGCGCTCGGGAGCCCCACCTGCGCCATGCCGAGCGCGGCGCCGTCGCGCACCATGAAGACCGCGACGCGCGAGAACGTCTCGGCCGCGAGACGCAGCACCAGGGGCAGCACCTCGCCGCGGAAGCTGGGGTCGCGCAGGCGCGCCGCCGCGGCGCCGATCCGCTCGGCCAGCGTGGGCGGCGGCGCTGCGGCGCCGCCGTTCGCGGGCACCACGAGTGCCGGCAGCGGCTCCAATTCCGGCTGCGGCGCCGCCGCCCGCTCCGCGCCCGCGCCGAGCGACGCGACGCACGCGCGCAGCGCGGCCTCGAGCTCGCGCTCGCCCCCCGGCTCCGGCCGCGGCAGCACGCCGTCGAGAGCCTCGGGCGCGCGCTCCGGCCGGCTGCCTCCCTCCTCGAGGAGGAAGACCGGCATGCGCGGCGCCTGGGTCTTCAAGCGCGCGAGGATCTCGCGCCAGTCGCGCGCGCCGCTCAGCGGATCGGGGGGAGTGCGCGACGAGAGGATCACGACCGGCGTCTCGCCGCGCGCGAGGTAGTGGCGGATGCGCGCGATGCCGAGGTCCGAGCGCTGGAAGACGTGGATGCGCGCGGCCGCGTCGGCGAGGCCGCGCTTGATGCGCTCCAGATCCGGAAGCTCGGGCTCGATCACCACGACCGGGGGGAGCTCGCCGGGCGCGCTCCCGCGTCGGCCGCGGGCGGCCGCGCGCGGCGGGGCGGAGGTCGCCTCCCGCGCAACTTCGAGCGGCGCCCGCTCGGCCGCGCGCGACGTCTCCTCCGGCTCGGGCTCGGGCGTCCAGATCTCGTCGCCGTCGCTCGGGTCTTCCTCCGACGCCGCCCGCGCGCCGGGCTCGGGCTCCCCGCGCGCGCGGCGCTCGTCCTGGAGGCGCGTGCCCTCGAGCGCGAGGAACTGGGGATTCATTCCCGTGGCGAGGACGAGGTCGGCGTCGCGGTCGTGCTCGCCCGCGAGCCCCATCTCGAAGCTGAACTCGCCGGCCGCCCAGTGGAACATGCGCAGCACCGTCGCCTCGACGTGCTCGAGGCGCAGCGCCGCGATCCGCGCCGCGCTGGCGACGCCCTCCCGGGCGAGGACCTCGGCGAGCGAGGCTCCGCTCTCGTGCGCCGCCCGGGCGAGCTGCTCGGCCGCCTCGGGCCCGAGCGCCCCGCGCGCGACCAGCAGCTCGCGCAGGTCGGTCGGCCCGCCCTCGAGCTCGGCGGCGCGGATCTCGCCGTCGCGGAACAGGATCCAGCCCTTGCCGTCCTCGCAGCGCAGGCAAAGTTGCCCCGACTTCCGCGACAGGCTGATGATCTGGAGGATCTCGCCCAGGCCGAGATCCTCGAGACTTCCCACCAGGCTCATCTGGAGCGCCCACCGGACGAGTACACACGTCCCCCCGGCCCGCACGAGGGCCGCCGGATCCGCCCGGAGCATCGGGTCAGCGCGGAGCGGACTTAAACCGACGGCGGAGCCGGGCGGAGCAGGACTTCCAGATCGCGCCGGCCCAGGCGCTGGGCGAGGACGCGCGCGAGCGACTCGATGCCCGGCTCCGTGCCCGCGGGCACGAGCAGGCCGAGCTGCTCGAGGGGCGGCCCCGCCGCGAGCGAAGCCTCGACGAACGCCGCGGCGCTCGCATCGAGCGGCAGCTCGGCGGGTCGCCCGCAAAGCGGCAGCGCGACGGTGACCCTCGGGAAGCCGAGGCCTGCGGCGCGCGCGAGGGCGTCCTCCGCCACACGCTGCAGGCCCGAGCGTTCGAGGTACACGGCGGGGCCGAGGCCGAGGAGCAGGAGGCGCGGGCAGGCGAGCGCGCTCCCGGTGCCGACCAGGGCGGCCTCCCCCGCCCCGCCCCGCAGCCGGCCCGACTCCAGCAGGCGCGACATGCTCCCGCACAGGCGCCAGTCGGCGCGGCCCGCGCCGCCGCGCAACGGGCGATCGTCCTCGAAGAACGCGACCACGGCCACGTCGGCGACCGCCTTCTCGATGGGCGCCGCCTCGATCGCGAGCTTCACGAGCTTCCCGTCTCGCCGGTCCGGTCGAGGCCGGACACTAGCCCGCCCCGCGCACCGAACGGGCCAGTGCGTCCAGCACACCGTTCACGAAGGCCGGCGAGCGCTCGCCGCCGAAGCGCCGCGCGAGCTCGACGGCCTCGTCGATCACCACCGGGGTGGGGGTGTCCGAATGCAGGAGCTCGTAGGCCGCGAGGCGGAGCACGTTGCGATCCACCACGGCCATGCGCTCGACGCGCCAGTGCTCGGCGTGCTGGGCGAGCTGCGCGTCGAGCGCGGCTCGGCTCGCCACGACCCCGCACAGGAGCTCCTTCGCGAACGCGCGCGCCCCTTCGGGCAGCTCGAAGTGGGCCGCCACGCCGTCGAGGGTCTCCTCGGGAGCGGGGCTCGCTCCGGCGCCCCGCTCCGCGATGTCGATGGCGTAGAGCACCTGCAGCGCCACCTCGCGGGAGCGGTGCCGGGACGTGCCGCCGCGGCTCACGCGCCGCCCTCCGGCGGCTTCGCGAGGCTCGCGCGCAGGCGCGCCATCTCGATGGCGGTGAGCGCCGCCTCGGCGCCCTTGTTCCCCTCCTCGCCGCCCGCCCGCGCCAGGGCCTGGTCCAGGTCCTCGGTGGTCAGCACCCCGAAGGCGATGGGCACGTCGGTCTCACGCATGCTCTCGCGCACTCCGTCGGTGACGGCCCGGCAGACGTATTCGAAGTGCGGCGTCTCGCCGCGGATCACGACGCCCAGGGCCACGAGGGCATCATAGCGGCCGCTCGCCGCGAGCGTGCGCGCCGCGAACGGGATCTCGAACGCCCCCGGCACCCAGGCCACGTGGATGTCCTCGCCCCCGGCTCCGCGCGCGCGGAGCTCGCGCGCGCAGCCCTCGAGGAGCCTCGCCGAGACGAGGTGGTTGAAGCGCGAGACCACGATGGCGAAGCGGAGCCCCGTGGCGTCGCGCGGTGCGGACCAGATCCTCATACGTGGAGCTTCGCCGGGTTCATGCGCGAAGCTTCGCCGAGTCGAGCCGCGCGTGCACGTGCAGATCCGGGCCCACGCGCGCCACCGCGACCCGTCCGAGCTCGACGGCCTCGGCGAGGCGCGCCACGGCGAGGGGCCCGAGCGCGGGCCGGCCTTCGCAGCCGAGGAGCCTGGGCGAGACGAACCAGTGGATCTCGTCCACCAGCCCCTGGCGCAGGAGCGCCGCCGCGAGGCCCGCGCCGCCCTCGCAGAGCGCCGTGGTGATGCCCTCGCGCGCCAGCGCCGCGAGCGCCGCACGCAGGTCGAGCTTCGCGCCGCGCCGCGCCACGGGCACGACCCGCGCGCCGTGCGCCTCGAGCGCCGCGCGCCGGCGCGGGGCCGGGCGCGGCGCGCAGAGCAACCAGGTCGGGGCGACGCGCGCCTCGCGCACGAGCCGGGCGGCGGTGGGCACGCGCAGCCCGGAGTCCACCACGACGCGCACCGGCCGGTGCACGACGCGGCCGCGGCTCCGCGCCGCGAGCTCGGGGTCGTCGGCGCGGACCGTCCCCGAGCCCACCAGGATCGCGTCCGTGCTCGAGCGCCAGCGCTGCACGAGGGCGCGCGCGGGGGGCGACGAGATCCAACGCGACTCGCCCCGCGCGGTCGCGATGCGTCCGTCGAGGGTCGCGGCGAGCTTGAGCGTCAGGAAGGGTCGCCCGCGCTCGTGCACCGAGAGGAAGCCGCGGTGGTGCTCGCGACACGCGTCCTCCAGCACGCCCGTCGCGACGCGCGCGCCGCCGGAGCGGAGCTTCGCCAGCCCGCGGCCGCGCACGCGGGGGTGCGGATCGCGCGCCCCCACCCACACGCGGCGGATCCCGGCGCGCAGGATCGCGTCGGTGCACGGGCCGGTGCGTCCCGTGAAGCAACACGGCTCGAGCGTGACGGCCAGCTCGGCGCCGCGCAGCCGGCGCTCGCCGAAGCGGCGCCGGGCCGACTCGAGGGCCACGATCTCGGCGTGCGGCCCGCCGGGCGGGCGCGTCGAGCCGCGCCCGAGCACGCGTCCCTCGCGAAACACGACCGCTCCCACCGCGGGGTTCGGAAACGTGCGGCCGGCCGCGCGGCGTGCCTCGCGCAGGGCCAGCCGCATGGCGTCCTCCGGCTCCAGCCGCGGGCTCACCCCTCGCGCGCCAGGGGCTTGGCGAGCGAAGCGAAGAACTTCGCGTAGTCCTCGGCGTTCTCGAAGGTGTGGAACACCGAGGCGAAGCGCGCCGCCGCCATGGCGTCGAGCGGGGTGAGCTCTTCCATCACCCACTCGCCCAGCGTGCGGCTCGACACCTCGGGAGCGCCGAGCTCCTGGAGGCGGCGCTCGATGCGGTCCGTGAGCCGCTCCAGCGCCTCGGCGCTCACCGGCCGCTTCGCGCAGGCCTTCTCCAGGCTCGCGGCGAGCTTGCGCCGGTCCCACTCCTCCCGGCGCTCGTTGCGCTTCACGACCTTGGGCAGCACCTCCTCCACGCGCTCGCGCGTGGTGAAGCGGCGCTCGCACTCGAGGCACTCGCGGCGCCGGCGGATCTCCTCGCCGTCGCGCCCGAGCCGGGAGTCGATGACCTTGTTGTCGGCGTGGCCGCAGAACGGACAGCGCACGTCAATCCTGCTCGTCGAAGCGACCCGGGTAGAGCGGGAAGCGCCGGCACAGCGCCTCGACCTCGGCGCGGATCGCGTCGAGCGACTCGAGGTCCCCCGGGCGCTCCAGCCCGCGCGCCACGAGCTCCGCGATCCCCCGCATCTCCGTCTCGCGCATGCCGCGCGTGGTGACCGCGGGCGTGCCGAGGCGCAGGCCCGACGTGACCGCGGGCTTGCGCGGGTCGAAGGGCACCATGTTCTTGTTCGTGGTGATGCCCGCGCGCTCCAGCGCGATCTGCGCGGCCTTGCCGGTCGTGTCGCGGTCCGCGAGCGAGAGCAGGAACAGGTGCGTGTCCGTCCCGCCCGACACCACCTTGAAGCCACGTCCGGAGAGCGCCGCGGCGAGCGCGCGCGCGTTCGCGAGGACCTGGGCGCAGTAGTCGCGGAACGAGGGCTCGAGGGCCTCGCGGAAGGCCACGGCCTTGGCGGCGATCACGTGCATGAGGGGGCCGCCCTGCCCGCCCGGGAAGACCGCGCTGTCCACCCGCTTGGCCCAGTCCGCGTCGCACAGGATCATGCCGCCGCGCGGGCCGCGCAGCGTCTTGTGCGTCGTGGTCGAGATGAGCTGGGCGCGGCCCACCGGCGTCGGGTGCAGCCCCGTCGCCACCAGGCCCGCGACGTGCGCGATGTCGGCAAAAAGCACCGCGCCCACCTCGTCGGCGATCGCGCGGAAGCGGTCGAAGTCCAGCACGCGCGAGTACGCGGTGGTCCCGCACTGGATGAGCTTCGGGCGGTGCTCGCGCGCGAGGGCGTCGAGCTCGTCGTAGTCGATGGTCTCGGTGTCGCGCCGCACCCCGTACGGGATCACGCGGTAGAGCTGGCCCGAGAAGTTCACGGGGCTGCCGTGCGTCAGATGCCCGCCGTGGTCGAGGTTCATCGCGAGGATCGTGTCGCCGACGTCCAGCGCCGCGCGGTACACGCACTCGTTCGCCTGGGACCCGGAGTGCGGCTGCACGTTCACGTGGTCGGCGCCGAAGAGCTGCTTGGCCCGGGCGATGGCGAGGTTCTCCACCTCGTCCACCACCTCGCAGCCGCCGTAGTAGCGCCGGCCGGGATAGCCCTCGGCGTACTTGTTGGTGAGCACCGAGCCCGTGGCCTCGAGCACCGCCTCGGAGACGAAGTTCTCCGACGCGATGAGCTCGAGGCCGTACGCCTGACGGCGCGCCTCGGCGCGCAGCCGGCGGGCGATCTCGGGATCGGCCTGCGCCAGGGCGGAGCCCCCGAGCTCGGCGCGCCAGGCGTCGCGCGCCGCCGCGTCGATCTTCGCCACGCGCGGGGCGTGACGTCCGCCCTCGAAGGGCGTCGTGAGCCACGCCTCCACGATCTTCCACGCCGTCTCGGGATCCAGGCGATCGCCGGAGAGCGCGAGCACGTTCGCGTCGTTGTGCTTGCGCGAGAGCACCGCGGCCTCGACGTCCTGCACGGCGGCCGCGCGCACCCGCGGGAAGCGGTTCGCGGCGTAGGCGACGCCGAGGCCCGAGCCGCAGATCACGATGGCGCGCGCGGCGCGCCCCGAGGAGACCGCCTCGGCCGCGGGCGCGACGAAGTCGGGATAGTCCACCGCCTCCGTCGAGAAGGGCCCGTGGTCGTGCACGTCGAAGCCGGCCTTCGCGAGCCGCTCGGCGAGGGTCTGCTTCAGGGCGAAGCCGCGGTGGTCG
>DASRUS010000238.1:0-2203 GCA_035687825.1 Myxococcota bacterium
ACGCAGAGCGTGAAGGCGATCGTCGTGCTGAAGAAGGATGCGGTTGCCAGCGCCGAGGAGATCGTCGAGCACTGCCGCGCCCACATCGCGTCGTACAAGAAGCCGCGCTTCGTGGAGTTCGTGGACGAGCTGCCGCGCCGAGGCTTCGCCGTCGACTACGCCGCCCTCGACGCCCGCTTCGGCGGCGGCGGCTACCCCGGCGAGGGCAACCGATAGCGCGGCCTGAACTTCGGGGACGGTCCTTGTCAGGACTGTCCCCGAAGTTTCGATCGAGGTGGAACGTCCCCGCAGCGGCCGGTCACGCTCTGGAGGAGGATGCGCGCGCAGGTCTCCACGAGCTGCTCGCGGCTCGCGCCGAAGTACTCGAGCTCCGTGTGGTACGCGGCGAGCCGCTCCAGGATCGACGCCAGCGCCGCCGCCGCGGCGTAGGGATGGAGCTCCTTCGAGACGCGGCCCGCGCGCTGGAACTCGGTCACGCGCGCCGCCAGGTGCTCGAGCACCGGGGTCAGCGCCACCCGCCGTGCGCGCTGGAAGCGACGGTCGCCCTCCTCGGCGGCGAGGTTGCGCAGGCGCAGCACCGCGCGATGCGCGTCCCAGTGGCGGATGAAGGCGTCCACGAGGGCGCGGGCCGTGGCGAGCCCCTGTCGCCCGTGCCACGGTGCGTCGATGAGCGCCACCAGGGCCGGCATCTCCTCCGCAGCCTCTTCCGCCAGGCGCAGCGCCGCCTCGGGCACGTCCTTGAAGTACTGGTAGAAGGTGGCGGGCGAGGTCCCCGCCTTGCGCGCGATCTCCACCACCGAGATCTCGCGCACGCTGCGCTCGGCCAGCAGGTCGGCGCTGGCGTCGAGCAGCCGCCTTCGCGTCTGGAGCGCGCGGGGCCCGAGGATGCGCCCGCTCTGATCCACCGGCTTCGGCGCGGGCGACCGCGAGGGATCCCGTCTGCGCGCGGCCATCGATCGCGTCCCCGAGCTCCGCGCGGTCGCGCACCCCCGAGGATCCGCACCGGGCGCATCTGACGCTACATCAGATCCCGTCTCGGCGCACCGCGCCGGCCCACGCGCGCCGGGAACCGCGTTCAGCCCGCGACCTGGAGCACCTCGCGCTCGTAGCGGGCGACGTCGTCATACACGCGGAAGGGTCGGCCACGCGCGCCCTCGGCGTCCGGGAGCGGGATCGCCCCCGACCGCTCCAGCACGGACGCCGCGACGACGCGCAGCGCGTCCGTCTGGGAGACCGCGCCGGGCCCGAGTCGCCGCGCGTCGAAGCGGTCGCTGCGCAGGCGCACCAGCTTGAGGGGCCCCTCCCCCTCGAAGTCGTTCCAGTTGAGGAGGAGATCCAGGAGCAGGACCGGCTTCGGCCCGAGGTCGCGCACCCCGGCCACCGCCAGCGCCTGCACCCGCGACCAGGCGAGCAGCGCCTGCCGCTCCGCGGAGAGCTGGAGCACGATCCCCTCCTCGCGCAGCGCGACGGGGGTCGCCTCCGACACCTTCACCTCGCTCCAGCCCGCCAGCGCGCGCAGCGAGAGGGGGGGCGGCGTCGCATCGTCGCGCACGATCTCGAGCGGTCGGTCGGTGGCGAGCTCGGGGTCGAGCGTGATCTCGATGGGCACGGGCCGCGCCGGGCGCTCGGCGGGGGACGCGGAGGCCCCGGCCGGCCCGCTCCCGCCCGGGCGCGGGGGCTGCGCCACGCGCGTCTCGGCCGCGGCTTCCGTCACCCCCTGGCCTTCGAGCTCGGCCACCAGCGCCGCCACGCGCGCCCGCTTCGCCTCGTCGATCTCGGCGACGGCGAGGGCGCGCCGCGCGGCGCGCAGCGCGGTGGGAGGATCGAACGAGCGCGCGAGCTCCACGACCCGGAGCAGCGTGCCCGCGCTGACGCCGGTGGCACGCGGATCGACCGCGTGGCGGAGCGCCTGCTTCGCCCGCTCGGGGTCCTCGGCTTCGCGCAGGGCGGGGAAGAGCTTCACCAGCGTCGCCGGATCCGCGAGCGCGTCGGGAACGGCGGTCACGAGCTCGCTCCAGGCGCGCGCGGCCTGGGCGAGCTCCCCGCTCGCCGCGAGCCCGCGCACGAAGCGCGCGAAGCCGGGCGCGGCGTCCGACCCGCGGCCGCACGCCACCGCCGCGTCCCAGAACGCGAGCTGCACGTCTGGATCCCGCGGCGCGCGCCGCGCCTCGGCCTCGAGGAGCGAGTGCGACGCCTCGAGCTC
>DASRUS010000239.1:0-2921 GCA_035687825.1 Myxococcota bacterium
CGTGATCGTGCCCTCGCTGCCCGGCTTCCCGGGCGGCCTCGGCCACGACGCGCTCGACGATCTCCCCGACTGGGTGTCCGCGACCCTCGACCTCCTCGAAGCCTCGGGCCTCGACGGCGCCGACCTCGTGGGGATCTCCGCCGGCGGCGCGCTCGCCGCGGAGATCGCGGCCTTCTCGCGCGCCAGCGTGCGCCGGCTCGTCCTGGTGTCGCCGCTCGGCCTCTTCGACGAGCGCGAGCCGGTGACCGACGTCTGGGCGCAGCGCATGCCGGACGTGGCCCGGGTCCTGGTGTCCCACCCCGAGCGCCTCGCCGCCGAGCTCGCCGCTCCCGCCGGCGCCGATCCCCTCGAGTGGCAGATCGTGATGACCCGGGCGAGCGAGGCCGCGGCGCGCCTCTTCTGGCCGACCTTCGACGTGGGCCTTCACAAGCGCCTGCACCGCATCACGGCGCCGACCCTGCTCCTCTGGGGCAGCGACGACCGCGTGGTCCCCGGGAGCTACGCGAAGCGCTTCGCCGAGGCGCTGCGCGGGCCGGTCACGGTCCGCACGATCGAGAACGCGGGGCATCTCGCGGACGTGGACGCGCCGGCGGCGGTGGCGGACGCCGTCGAAGCCTTCCTCGCCCCTCGAGTCCGGGGACGTTCCACCCAGATCTGAACCGGGGGGACACTCCTCGCGCGTCTCGCTCCGCGAGCGTCCGGCGCGGAAGGCGGAATGTCCCCGAGCTCGAAGAGATTCAGGAGCGTCCCCGAAGTTCAGATCTGGGTGGAACGTCCCCGAAGTTCAGCCGAGCTCGCTCCGGATCCTCTTGGCGTCGGCGTCGAGATCGGGCGCTGGCGGGCGTACGGGCGGATCGGGGAAGGCTGAGAGCTTGATGGGGTTGCCGGCGGTGCGCAGGCGCGGCGGCCCTGCCTCCGTTCCGGCGGCGCCGCGCGGTGCGTCTCCCGGCTCCGCGAGCTCCACGATCATGTTGCGCGCCGCGACCTGCGGATCGGCGAGGACCTGGGCCACGTTCTGGATCGGTGCGCAGGGGATCCCCGCGGCGGAGAGCTTCGCGAGCCAGTGCTGCGTCGAATCGCGCCCGAGCGCGCCCTCGAGCTCGGCCTTGAGCGCCGCCTCGTTGCGCGTGCGGAGCTCGTTCGTCGCGAAGCGCGGATCGCGCGCGAGCTCGGCCCGGCCCAGCACCTCGCACGCCGTCGCGAAGAGCGCGTCGTGGCCCGCCGCGATCACCACATGGCCGTCGGCGGTGCGGAACGCGTCGAACGGGGTGATGGAGGGGTGCCGCGCGCCGAGCGGTCCCGGCGTCTCGCCCGTGGCGAGGAGGCGCGCGAGGGCGTTCTCGAGGAGGGCGACCTGGCAGTCGAGCATCGCGACGTCCACCTGGATCGCCTCGCCCGTGCGCTCGCGGTGCAGGAGCGCCGCGGCGACGCCGAGCGCCGTGAAGAGCCCGGCGGCGAGGTCGCCGATGGACGTGCCGACGCGCGTCGGGGGCCCGCCGGGCTGGCCCGTGACGCTCATGAGCCCGCCGAGCGCCTGCACCACGAGGTCGTAGGCGGGGCGCTGCGCGTAGGGTCCCGTCTGCCCGAAGCCCGAGGTCGCGGCGTGGACGAGCCGGGGGAAGCGCTCGTGCAGCGTGTCCCAGCCGTAGCCGAGGCGCTCCAGCGCGCCCGGCCGGAAGTTCTCCACCAGCACGTCGGAGCGCGCGAGGAGCTTCTCGAAGACCTCGCGGTCGCCGGGGTCGCGAAGGTCGAGGGCGATGCTCTGCTTGCCCCGGTTCACCGACTCGAAGTACGCGGAGCGCCCCGCGACGAAGGGGCCGATGCGGCGCGCGTCGTCGCCGACCCCGGGCCGCTCCACCTTGATCACGCGGGCGCCGAGGTCCGCGAGGAGCAGCGTGGCATACGGTCCGGCGAGAACGCGCGTGAGATCGAGGATGGTGACGCCGGCGAGCGGCCCCGGGAGACTCACGGAGCGGACTCTAGCTGACGTGATAGTGTGGAGGCGTGCCCGTGCGAAGAGTCGCCCCGCAGAGCGAATCGATGGCCCGGCCGAGACCGAGCGTCGCGCGCGGGGAGCTCGCGTTCCTCGACGCCACCGCGCAGGCCGAGCTCGTCCGCCGCCGCGAGCTCTCGCCCCGGGAGCTCGTGCGCGCGGCCATCGAGCGCGTGGAGCGCATCGATCCCGGCCTCGGCTCCGTCGTGATCCGCCTCTTCGACGAGGCGTGCTCGGCGAGCCGCGTCCGCACCCTGCCGCCCGGTCCCTTCCCGGGCGTCCCCTTCCTCATGAAGGACGTGGGGGCCGTGCAGGGCGGCCAGCCCTACTTCGCGGGCAACCGCGCGCTCCGCGACGCGGGCTACCATACCCCCACGGACAGCTACCTCGGCGCCCGCTTCCGCAACGCGGGTTTCGTGGCGGTGGGGAAGTCGAAGGTCCCTGAGTTCGGCCTCCAGACCACGACCCAGCCCCTCGCCTTCGGCCCCACCCGCAACCCCTGGGACCTCGAGCGCTCGCCCGGCGGATCGTCCGGGGGCGCCTGCGCCGCGGTGGCTGCAGGGCTCGTGCCCCTCGCCCACGCGAACGACGGGGCGGGCTCGATCCGCATCCCGGCGGCCTGGTGCGGTCTCGTGGGGCTCAAGCCCTCGCGCGGTCGGGTCGCGCTCGAGCCCACCACGATCGGCCGCTCCATCGTGGGCTTCGCGGTGACGCGCTCGCTGCGCGACGCCGCGGCCCTGCTCGACGCGGTGCAGGGGAGCGAGCCCGGTGACCTGTTCCGCCTGGCGCCCCCCGCGCGCCCGTACGTGGACGAGATGCGCACCGCGCCGCGCCGCCTGCGCGTCGGCGTCCTCGCGCGCAGCCCCGGCGGCGATCCGGTGCACCCCGAGTGCGCCGCCGCGGTCCGGTCGGCGGCCGAGCTCCTCGA
>DASRUS010000240.1:0-14245 GCA_035687825.1 Myxococcota bacterium
CGGTGCCGTCGCCCGGCGGACGGTTCGTGGTGAGGCCCGAGTAGCCCGAGTCCTTGAGCTTCTCGACGCCGATCGCCATCACGAGGTCGTAGGCGCCGCTCGCCACCGCGTAGGCCGCGTTGCGCATCGCCTCGCTCCCGGTGGCGCACATGTTCTCCAGGCGCGTCACGGGCTTGTAGGGGAGCTTCAGCGACTCGGAGAGCAGCAGGCCCGAGATCCCGCTCCCCATGGTGCCGAGCCAGTACGCGTCCACCTGGTCGGGGTCGAGCTGTGCGGACTGGTAGGTGTCGGTCGCCGCGTCCACCAGGAGGTCGTCGGGGCCCTTGTCCCAGTGCTCGCCGAAGGGCGTGCAGCCCATGCCGACGATGGCGACGCGATCGCAGATGCCGTGGCTGGCCATGCTCGGGCCTCCTAGCGCCGCGGGCGCGCCTTCCAGAAGTAGCTCCTAGCGCCGGGGTCGCGCCTTCCAGAAGTAGTTGTGGACCCCCTGCGCGGTGAAGAGGCGCCGGAACGTCATCTCGAGCTCGTTGCCGATGGCGACCTCCTTCGGATCCACGTCCGTGAGCTCGCAGCTGAAGCGCCCGCCCCCCGCGAAGTCGAGGACCGCGGCCACCACCGGGGGTTGGAGCGTGTACGCGAGGTGATCGATGGTGTAGGTCGCCACCTTGCAGCGCCCCTCGGCGAAGCGCTCCCGGCGCATGCGGTCGAGGGCGCCGCACTGCACGCACACGCGCTGGGGCGGCAGGAAGCCCGCGCCGCACGACTCGCAGCGCGAGCCCACGAAGCCGAACTTCCACGCCTCGTGGCGGCGCATGGGCGGCGCCGCGGGGCGTTCGGGGTCGGGCCGGCGCGGCGGCTCGAAGGGGAGGATGCCGCGCCACTTGAGCCAGGCGTTGTAGGGGAGGTCGTTCCGCTTCGACGCGATCCACGCGTCCACGGAGTGCGCGGGGCGCCCCGCGGCGACGCGCGGCGTCACCTCCAGGACCGCGGCGTCGCAACCGTCGGCGAGCGCGGCCACGAGGATGCGGTCGCCGGGTTTGGCGGAGTCGAGCGCGCGCGCGAGGAGGAGCCCCGCGTGCGCCGCGCCCGTGCGACCCACCGAGGCCGCGAGGGGATCCGCGAGCTGCTCGGGCTTCGTGCGCAGCGCCGCGGGCAGCGCCGCCGCGGCGCGGGCGTTCGTGGCGTCGAGGATCACCGTCGCGAGCTCCGTGGGCTCGACCCGCGCGGCGCGGAGCGCGCGCGAGGCGGTGTCCAGCAGGACGGGCCCGAGGATCTCGGCCCCGAAGCGCTCCTCCCACTGCTTCGCGAAGGGCTCCCCCGGCAGGCGCCACGTCTCGAGCAGCTCGGTCGTGGCGGAGGCCCGGCCGAGGATGCGCGCGATCGATTCGTCGTCCGGGCCCATCAAGAAGGCCACGGCGCCGTCGCCGCTCTCGCGCTCCCGGGCGCCCCCCGGCGCGCCCACCACGACGTCCCCGGCGCAGACGAGGGCGCGCTCGCCGGCGGTCGCGATGTCGGCGCCCAGCAGCAGCGCCCCGAGACCCAGGCGCGTCGAGCCCGTGAGCTCGAGGGAGCGCACGGACTCGGGGAGGTCGAGGGCGGCCTGCACGGTGGCCGCGTCGAGCTTCTCCGCGTAGGGGGGGCTCGTCGTCGCGAAGACGAGGGTCGCGATCTCGGGCCCGCCGCGCAGCGCCTCGCGCGCCGCCTCCACGGCGAGGGAGACGGAGTCCTCGTCGTGGCTCGCGACCGCGCGCTCGCCCCGGCCACCGCCCATGGCGGCGCGCGTCACGCGGTGGAAGGGGACGTAGCTGCCGTAGCGGACGATGCCGGCCAAGGGACCCTCCGAGGGCCCCCATTCTACACCCACACTACACCCACACCGCGACGGGCCAGCCATGCAGACGGGCCATGCAGACGGGCTATACAAAGGGGATGGCCGACCCCTTCGAGCCCCTGGATTTCCACCGCTTCCACCGCGAGGAGCTTCCGGAGCGGCTTCGGTTCGGCAACGGCGCCCTGGCGGCTCCCGGCGCGCGCGGCCTCGGCAGTCTCGCCTTTCGCCTTCCGAGCGGCGACGCGTACTCGTACGTCCCCCGCCCCGACACGATCGACGTCGTCGAGGGGGACGCGCTCGCCGACACCGTGATCGAGGTCGAGGCGGAGCTGTGGCGGAATCTGGTCCACGAGCTCGACACCGCGCCGGGGCTCCTCTACGGAGGCCGTGCGCGCTGCCCGCGCGGCAAGGCTCTGCGCTGGCTGGCGTGGGAGCCGGCGCTGCGCGCGATGTGGAGCGGGCGGCCCGTCTACGATCCCGACGGCGTGCGGCTCGAGGACCGGCGCGGGCAGCCCCTCGATCCGGCTCGCGTGTTCGGCGCGGACGACGAGCGCGCCGAGCTGGCGCACTTCCTGCGCGCCGCGGGCTACCTCTTCGTGCGCGGTGTGTTCGATGCCGCGGAGGTGGCCAACCTGTGGGCCGAGGCCGAGGAGCTCGCCCGGGAGGCCGTGCCCGGCGACAAGCTCTCGTGGTGGGGCAAGGCGGCGTCCGGCGAGAGCGTGCTCACCCGCGTGACGCGCGCCGCGGCCCGGCCGAGCCTCGCTGCGATCGTGCGCGACCCGCGCATCCTCGCGCTCAAGGACCTGTCGGACGAGAGCCTCGAGCACCGGCTGCCGCCGAGCGCCGAGGAGGGGGTCACCGTCATCTGGAAGCGTCCCCTCCTGAGGGAGGGGCTGGGCGATCTGCCGTGGCACCGCGACTGCGGCATGGGCGGCCACGCCGTGATGTGCCCGACCCTCGTCGTCTCCACGTACCTCACGCCCTCCACGCCGGAGACGGGCGAGCTGCGCATGCTGCCCGGGTCGTGGCGCCAGGGCTGCGGGCCCATCGACGCGCGCCATCCCCGCGCGCCCCGGGGCGTCTCCTTCGCCGCGCAGCCCGGGGACGTCTCGCTCCACTACGGAGACACGATGCACGCGGCGCCTCCGCCCACGCGCGACGATCTCGACGTGTATCGCGTGAGCGCGATCGTCGGCTTCGCGCGGCCCGGCGCGCGGCCGCACCGCGGCCGCCACTACAACGAGGTGCTGCACCGGCGCGAGGACGGCCAGGTCGAGCACCTGGCGCGCGTCGCGGAGCGGGAGCGCGGCTGAGCGGGCGCCGCGCTCAGTCGCTTCGCACCACCAGCAGCTCGACCCTGCCCGAGGGCCCGATCCAGCTCGAGGCGATCCAGCTCGTGACGCCGACGACCACGGCGCCGAGCAGCGCCGCGAAGAAGCCGTCGATGCGCATGTTCTCCAGCAGCGCCGCCACGAGTCCGAGCATCCCGGCGTTCACGACCAGCAGGAAGAGGCCGAGGGTCACGATCGTGAGGGGGATCGTGAGGAGGACGACCACCGGCCGCACCACCGCGTTCACGATCCCCAGCAGCAGCGCCGCCAGGACGAGCGTGCCCACCCCCTCGATGTGGAGACCGGGCACGATCGCCGCCGCGAGCCACAGGGCGAGGGCGCTGATCCCGAGACGGATGAAGAAACCCGGCATGCTCTTCTCCTCTACGCCAACAGATTTCGCGCCACCACCTTGAGCTCGAGGATCGGCTTCACGCCCTCGAAGATCGGGAGCACCTGCGCGTCCACGACGTAGCGGCTGATGGGGTACTCCTCGGCGTAGCCCCAGCCGCCGTGCAGGAGCTGGCCCTCCTGAGCGATCTCCACGGCCACGTCGCACGCGTAGAGCTTGGCCTGCGCGGCGAGCGGCGCGGCGGCCCGCTCGTCCTCGTCCATCGCGCGCGCCGCGGCGTAGGTGAGCGCGCGCGCCGCGGCGAGCTTCGCGGCCATGCGGCCGAGCTTGTACTGGGTGAGCTGGAACGAGAGGATCGGCTCGCCGAACTGCTTGCGATCCACCACGTACTCGGCGCTGCGCTCCAGCGCCCCCTGGGCCAGACCGCAGGCCCGCCCGCCGGTCTGGAGCCGCCCCGCGGCGAAGCCCGCCATCTGGAGGTAGAAGCCCTTGCCCTCGCCCTGCGCGCCGCCCACCAGGTTCTCGGCGGGAACGAACCAGCGCTCGAAGTTCAGCGTGAAGGAGTGCATGCCCCGGTAGCCCGGCGTCGCGTCCGCCTTGCCCACCAGGCGGCCGCCGCCCGGCTGGCGCATCTCGAAGGCGTGACCGGGGAAGCGATCCTTCTCCACGATCAGGAGCGAGAGGCCCCGGGCGCCGAGGGACACGTCGGGATGCGTGCGCGCGAGGAGCGCGAGGACGTCGGCGCGCCCGGCGAAGGTGCACCACGACTTCGGGCCGTGGATCGCCCAGCCCTCGCCGCCGGGGTCCTTCACGCGCTCGGCCCGGCACTTCACCGACGCCACGTCGCTCCCCACGTCGGGCTCGGTGACGGAGATCCCCACCATGAGCTCGCCCGACGCGATGCGCGGCAGCCACGTGCGCTTCTGCGCGTCCGTCCCGCCCTGGAGCAGCGCCTTGGTCAGGATCTCGGGGCGCGTGATGAGCGATCCCGCCGCGGCGAGCGAGGCGCGCGAGAGCTCCTCGGTGGTGAGGATCATGGCGAGATTGCCCATCTCGAAGCCGCCGTACTCCTCGGGCACCGAGAGGCCGAAGTAGCCGAGCTCGCTCATCTTCGCGATGAACTCCTCCGGCACGAGCTCGTCGTGACGGTGGATGCGCTCGGCGTGCGGCGCGATCTCGGCGTCCGCGAACTCGCGCACGGACGCGCGCACCTGCTCGAGCGTCTCGTCGAGGGGCGTGTCGTTGCGGCCGCGGCTCTCGGCCACGTGGCGCCCGATGGCGCGCAGCACGGACTCGTGCGCCGCGGCGCGGAGCCGCGCCCGCAGGTCGGCGGGGAAGCAGCGCTCCAGCAACCCCTCGTCGAGGCCGAGGTCGCCGAGCGCCGGCTCGAGGCGGTGGCGCAGGCTCGCCACGAGCTCCGCGGTCGCCGCAGCCGCGGTGGCGACGAGCAGCTCGTCGCCGCGCCCCGCCGCGCGCGCGGACGCCGCGAACTCCACCACCTCGCGCGCGGCGCGGCCCTCGGTGGCGGCGTAGGCCACGCGCTCGGCGAGCACCTGGTGGTCGTCGATGCGCTTGCCGGCGTCGGTGATCTCCCGGGCGCGCTCCAGCGCGCGCTCGAGCAGGGCGTCGGCCGCGCCGAGCAGGGCGCGCGCGTGGTCGAGGCTGGGGAGGGAGGTGCTCATGATCGTCTCCACGACGTTGGAGCGGCGCAGGATAGCAACCTGTTGCGCTCATCCGTCCAACCAGCCGAGCAGGATCTCGACGAGGGCGGGGCTGCCCATCACGAGCCCGGACTTGCCCTTCGACTGCTCCAGCGTGACGCAGCGGCCGCCCGCCTCCGACACCAGGATCTGGGTCGCCGCCACGTCCCAGGGGTTGAGCGAGAAGTCCACCATCGCGTCCACGCCGCCCGAGAGCACCTGCGCGTGGCCGAAGGCGTCGGTGTAGCCCCGCAGCATCCCGAGCTCGCGCGCCATGCGTTCGAACATCGCGTGCCGCCCGGCCTGTTCGAAGCAGAGGGCGTCGCCGTGCGCCACGAGGGCGCCCTCGAGGGTCGCGCGCTGCGAGACGCGCACGGGCTCGCCGTTGCGCCGGCAGCCGCCGCCCTGCCAGCCCACGGTGCGGTCGTCGAGCATCGGGAGGTCGATGAGCCCGAGCACGGGCTTCCCGGCGTCCACGAGCGCGATGAGGGTTCCGAAGAGCGGGATCCCGCGCGAGAACGCGATGGTCCCGTCGATGGGGTCCACCAGCCAGGCGCGCTCGGACGTCTCTCCTTCGCTGCCGAATTCTTCGCCGACGACACCCACGCCCGGGATCGCGTCGCGCAGCACCTCCCGGATCGCGCGCTCCGCGGCGCGGTCGGCCTCCGTGACGGGCGATCCGTCGGCCTTGGTCTCGAACGAGACCTTGCGGAAGCGCGGCAGGATCTCCGCGCGCGCGCGGTCGGCGGCGGCCTCGGCAAAGCGCGCGGCGTGGGCCAGGTCGAGGGGGGGCACGCGCCGCAGGGTAGGCGAGGGCGCAGGCTCGAGCGAGCGCGCCAGGTTCGCGTAGAATCCGCGCCCGGAGACCGCCGGAGCTTCGCATGCCCCCCACACTCGCCGAGCGACTCGGCTTCCGCGCCAGCGACCGCGTCGCGATCGTCCACGTGGACGACGTGGGCATGAGCCACGCGGCGAACGAAGGGGCCTTCCAGGCGCTCGCGGTCGGGCCCGCGACCTGCGGCAGCATCATGGTCCCCTGCCCGTGGTTCGCCGAGGCCGCGGCGCGCGCGCGCGACGACGCGCAGCACGACCTGGGCGTCCACCTCGTGCTCAACTCCGAGTTCGCGCGCTACCGCTGGGGGCCCGTGGCGGGACGCGCTGCGGTGCCCTCGCTCCTGGACGACGCAGGCTTCCTGCCCCGCACCACGCTCGAGACCGTGAGGCAGGCGAGGCCCGAGGAGGTGGAGATCGAGCTCCGCGCGCAGATCGAGCGCGCCCTCGACGCCGGGATCGACGTGACGCACCTCGACAGCCACATGGGGACCTGCTTCTTTCCTCCCTTCCTGGAGATCTACGCGAGGCTCGCGCTGGACTACGACCTGCCGGTCTTCGTGGTGCGTCCGGAGCGCGAGGTGCTGGAGCGCGCGGGGATCCCGGGGGCGCACGAGATGTTCCGCCGGCTGGTGGACGCGCTCGGCGAGCACGCGGTCCCGATCCTCGACGGCTTCGACGCGAACTCGCTCGGCTTTGCGGAGGGCGAGGGCGACGCGCACAACCGGCGGCGCCTGGCGGAGCTCGGTGCCGGCGTCTCGTACCTCATCTGCCACGCGGCCAGGGACGGCGAGGAGCTCCGGGCCATCACGCCGGAATCGGCGCATCAGCGCGACTTCGAGCGGCGCTTCTACGGGGGCGAGGCAGGGCGCGCGGCGCTCGAGGAGGCGGGCGTGAAGACCGTTGGCATGCGCGCGATCCGCGAGCTCATGCGCGCCGAGCGGGCCGCGGGAGGCGTCCGGTGATCCGCGACGGCGCCCACATCCCCTTCGCGACGCAGGCGAGCTACCCGCTGCGCGGCGGCAACGCCGTGCGCCCGCTCGTGGACGGCGAGCCCGCCTTCCGGCGCATCTGCGAGGCCGTGGACGCCGCGCGCGCGAGCGTGTGGGTGACGGTGGCCTTCCTCGAGCCGGGCTTCCGCATGCCCGACGGCCGGAGCTTCTTCGACGTCCTCGACGGCGCCGCGGCGCGCGGCCTCGACGCGCGCGTGATCTTCTGGCGCTCGCCGGTCCTGCTCGAGCGCGAGTCGGACACGCACTTCTTCGGAACCGAGGAGGACCGGCGCTGGCTCGCCGAGCGCGGCGCCCGCTTTTGGGCGCGCTGGGATCGCCTGCCGCGCCACTTCTGCCACCACCAGAAGAGCTGGCTCGTGGATGCCGGGACGACCGGCGAGGTGGCGTTCGTGGGCGGCATCAACCTCGACGTCGCCTCCGTCGCGGTGCCGGGCCACACCTCGCGCGCCGAGGGCAACGTGCACGACGTGTACCTCGAGCTGCGTGGTCCCGCGCTGACGGACGTGTACCACAACTTCGTGCAGCGCTGGAACGGGGCCAGCGAGCGCGAGCGCCCGGACGGCGCGTGGCCGGCGTCCTCCCGGACCGACGATCTGCCCTTCCCGGCGCGCGTCTCGCGGTCGGTCGGCTCGGTCCCCGTGCAGATCACGCGCACGGTGCGGCGCGAGACCTACTCCGACGCCACGCCGACGCCCGGCGGCGTCGGGTACGACATCGCGAGGGGGGAGCACAGCATCCTCGAGCAGTACCTCGCCGCGCTCGACGCGGCCCGGAGCACGCTCTACTTCGAGGATCAGGCCATCGCGTCGCCCAGGGTGATCGAGCGGATCGACGCGGCGGCGCGCCGGGGCGTGGACGTGGTGTTCCTCGCGCCCGGGAACGCGCACCCGGAGTTCGCGGCGGCGCGGCGCGATCCGAAGCGGCGCGCGCTCTTCGAGCCCCTCGACGCGCTCGGCCGCCACGCGAACTTCACGCTGGCGGCGATCGCCTCCCACGACGGCCCGCGCGCGTACCACGACGTCTACGTGCACGCGAAGATCCTGCTCGTGGATGACGTGTGGGCGACGATCGGCTCGACGAACGTCGCCGACCGCTCGTTCTTCGGCGACACCGAGCTGAACGCGTCCTTCTGGGACGCGGATGCCGTGCGCCGACTCCGCGCGACGCTCCTCGCGGAGCACCTCGGGCGCGACACGTCGGCGCTCGACGACCGCGCGGCCCTGGCCCTGTTCCGCGAGGTCGCGCGGGAGAACCGCGCCCGGCGCGAGCGCGGCGACGTCCTCGACGGGCTCGCCTTCGAGGTCGATCCCGCGCGCTACGGGATCTGAGCCGGCGCACCGCTCGGGGGGAGGGCGGCCGGCCGGCCGAAGCCGGCCGGCCTGAGCCGGTCAGGGAAGGTCTCTTGGACAGGGGTTGCTGGCCGGCTCGAGGTCTAGCTTCCGTCAAACGCTGAACAGTGTAAATCACTTGTTTTAGATCATATGGAGTACAATCCATATCGATGTCGCTCCGCCATACGATCCTCGGCATCCTGGATTGGATCCCCATGCACGGCTACGCGCTGCGGGAGATGACGCGCAGCTACGCGTGGATCCAGCCGATGACGAACGTGAATCTCTACCCGACCCTGCGCGAGCTCGAGACCGGGGGTCTCGTGAGTCACGTCGAGGAGGTCCACGAAGGGCGCCTGCGCAAGATCTACTCGATCACCGAGGCGGGGAAGACCGAGCTCGGGCGCTGGCTCGCCGACCCGGACCTCGAGCCGAGGAGGGTCCGCGATCCCGCCCTCCTCAAGATCTGCCTGCTGCGCCGGGGAGCGCACCCCGGCGCGAGCTCGTGGATCTCGGCCGAGCTCGAGCGCAACACGAAGGCGCTCGAGGAGGCGGAGCGCTGGCTCCAGGAGAACGGCGGGCGGCTCCCCAAGTACTCGCGCTTCGTGGCGGAGTACGGACGCGAGGTGCAGAGGATGCGGGTCCGCTGGCTGGAGCAGGTCCTCGGCGAGACGCAGCGCGACGCCCGCGCCGAGCGCGGTTGACGGATCCGCAGCGGACCGTGTGGCGCCTGCTCCCCGACGTCCGCGAGCGCGAGCGCCCGCGCTTCGTGTTCTTCTTCCTGCTCTTCGTCCTCCTCGCCGCGGCCGAGGCGGTGGGACTCGCGGCCTCGGACTCGCTCTTCCTGGCGCGCGTGGGGATCGCGGGGCTGCCGCTCGCCTTCGTTGGCGCCGCCGTCGCGGCCCTCGTCGCCTCCCTCGCCTACGGCGCCCTGGTGGACGTCCATCGCAACGACGCCCTCTTCGTGGCGCTGCTCCTGGTCGGGGCGCTGGCGCTCGGCGGGGTGGGAGCCGCGGCGGGCCTGGGCTTCGTGTGGGCGTATCCCGCGCTGCTCTGCCTCTTCCAGGCGAACCGCACGGTCTTCCTCACCCACTACTGGACCTTCGCCGGAGACCACTTCGACGTCCTCTCGAGCAAGCGGATCTTCGGGCTCCTCGCCGTCGGTTCGAGCATCGGCGGCATGGCGGGCGGCGCCCTCGCCGCGGGCCTCTCCCTCGTGGCGAGGCCCGAGTGGCTGATCGCGGCGTGGGCTGCGTGCCTGGTGGGCGCGGCGGGCCTCGTCTTCGCGCGGCGCGACGAGCTGCGCCGCGCGGTCCCCCTGGAGGCGATGGAGTCCGACGACCCCTCCGTCACGGGGATGCGCGGGGCGGCCCGCTACCTGCGCGGCACGGTCCTCGGCCGCTGGCTCGTCGTCTCGTGCACCGCCATGGTCGTGACGCTCTTCGTCGCCCAGTACGCGTACCTCGGGATCTTCGCCGAGGCGTTCCCGGACGCGCAGCAGCTCGCGCTCTTCTTCGGCGTCTACCTCGGCGTCGCGAACCTGGTCGAGGCGCTGGTGGGCGGGGTGGTCGGGCGCTGGCTGCTGCCCGGCGTGGGCGTCCCCACGGCGAATCTGGTCCACCCGACGCTCAGCATGGCGTCCTTCGCCGCGCTCGCCGCCGCTCCCGGCGTGCCGACGGCGATCGTCTCGCGCGCGAACCGCGAGCTCCTCGAGAACGCGCTCGCGAACCCCGTGCGCAACCTGAGCTACAACGCGCTGCCCCAGCGCCACCGCGGGCGCGTGCGCGCGTTCCTCGAAGGGATCGTGTGGAACGCGGCGATGGCGGGGGCGGGCGGCCTCCTCGTGTTCGCGGGCCCCTCGGCCCCGCTCGCGTGGATCTGCGCGGTCGGGGGCGCGGCCGGGGCGCTCTACCTCCTCGCGAACGCGCGCGTGCGGACCGCGTACGCCCGGGCGCTCGTGGACGAGATCGCCTCGGGCCAGCTCGACCTGCGCGAGATCGAGGGCGGGATCGGCCGGCGCGACACGGCGCTGGTCGCCGCGTTCTGGGACTCGCTCGTGCGCGAGGCGGGGCGCGCCCCGGCGCGGAGCGTGGACCGCATGGCGCGCATGCTCGCCCGCCACGGCCTCACGGACCGCCTGCGCGAGGCCCTCGGACACGCGAGCCCCCGGGTGCGGCGCGCCGCCCTCGAAGCGCTCCTCGACGGCAAACCTCTGGAGCGCGAGGCCGCGCTCGCCGCCGCGCTCGCTGACCCCGAGCCCGCGCTGCGCGGCGTCGCGCTCGCCGCGCTGCGCCCCAGCCGAGGGCCGCTCGCGCCCGCTCTCGAGCCCGCGGTGCGCGCCTGCCTGGACGCACGCGATCCGCGCGTGCGCGCCGGCGCCGCGGTCCTGCTCGGAGGCGAGGGAAGCGGGGTGCTCCGTGCGATGCTCCAGGGTCGCGATCCCGCCGCGGCCGCCGCGGCGCTGCGCGCGCTGCCGGATTCGGAGCTCCCCCTCGCGGTTGCGCAGACCGGGGCTCCCGCGCCCGAGGTTCGCGCCGCGGCGTTCGCGAGGCTGGCGGAGGCGGACGGGGCCGCCGCCGGCGTCCCGCGCGAGCGGGTGCGGGAGGGCGCCCGCGATCCCGATCCGCGCGTGCGCGCCGGGGCGCTCCGCCTGCTCGGGGCGGGGGACGATCCCGAGTGCGCGGTGCTCCTCGGCGAGCGCCTCGGGGATCCGGCTCGCGAGGTGCGGCGCCTGGCGGCCCGGTCCCTCGCGCGCCTCGGCAACCCGGGCCTGGTGCAGGCGGGCAGCCGGATCGACTCCGAGCGCGCTGGAGAGTTCGAGGCCGCGGCGGAGGTCCTGGCCGAGCTCGGGACCCCCGCGGCGGGGGATCGCCTGCGCGCGGCCTACGGCGAGCGCGCGCGCGACGCGTGGCGGGCGCTCCTCGCCCTGCGCGCGATCCCCGAGGAAGCGGGGCTCGCGCCACGCTTCCTGCGCGTCGCCCTGGCCGACGCCCTCGGGCGCAGCGTGCGCTTCGCGCTGGCGCTCCTGGCGCGGATCGAGGATGCCCGCGCGGTCCGCAGCCTCGAGCGCGCGCTCCGCCTGGGCTCGACCCGGGAGCGCGCCGACGCCCTGGAGGCGCTCTCGCATCTCGGCGAGCGCGAGGGGTCGAGGCTCCTCGTGGCCCTCCTCGAGGATGGCCCGCTCGAGGAGCGCACCCGCCTGGCGGCGTCCCTGGTCGGCGCGCCGCGCGGGCTCGACGACGCGCTCGGGACCGCCGCGTCCCTCGGACGGCACGCCCGGGCGGCGGCGGCGGCCTGCGGCGCGGGCCATCCTCTGACCGCGGCCTCGGAGGTCCTCATGGAACGCCTGCTGCTCCTGCGCACGATCCCCCTCTTCGCTCACATGAGCCTGGAGCAGCTCGAGGCCATCGACGCGCTCCTGCGCGAGGTGCACTACGTGCAGGGCGAGACGATCTTCCGCGAGGGCGATCCGGGCGACGAGCTGCTCGTGATCCTCGAGGGCGAGGTGGACTTCTCGAAGCGCTCCGCGAGCGGCGGCGACCTCCACCTCGCGACGTTTCGCGCGGGGAGCTGGTTCGGCGAGATGGCGGTCCTCTCCGACGAGCCGCGCAGCGCGACCGCCGTCGCCCGGGCGCCGGCGCGGATCCTCTCGCTGCGCGGCGACCGCCTGAAGGAGCTCGTGCTCGAGATGCCCGAGCTCTCCTTCGAGATCTTCCGCGAGCTCGCGGCGCGGCTGCGCGCGGCGGACAGGCGCCTGGAGGAGCCGCGGGGGGGATCCTAGCGCTCGATCATCCCCGCGAGCGCCTGGATCCGGCGCGGGTTCAGGATCGTGATGCGGCCCTGCTCCATGCGCGCGATGCCCTCGTCGCGCCAAGTTTTCATCTGCTTGTTGATGCTCTCGCGCGTGGTGCCGACGAAGTCCCCGAGCTCCTCCTGGGAGACCTCGAGGTCGATCCAGAGCCCCTCGGGCGATTCCTTGCCGTAGGCGTCGGCCAGCGCGACCAGCTTCTTGGCGAGGCGCGAGGGGAGGTTCAGGAACATCGTGTCCTCCACGAACTCGCTGATCCGGCGCAGCCGCTCGGCGAGGGTCTCGAGCAGCCGGATGGCGGCGTCGGGGTGCGCGCGCAGGAAGGGCACGAACTCGCGGCGGTCGAGGACGAGGAGCTCGCAGTCGTCCATCGCCACCACCGTGGCGGTGCGCACGCCCCCCGTGTCGGCGAGGAGCGCGAGCTCGCCGAACACCTCGCCGGGGTCCATGATGCCGAACACGATGTCGTCGCCCGCGGCCGACGTCGTGACCACCTTGAGTCGCCCGCGCAGGATCACGAAGATCTGCATGCCCCGGTCGCCCTTGTGGAAGAGCTCGGCCCCCGCGGCGAGGGTCCGCGCGTGGGAGACCGCGAAGAGCGAGTCGAGCTCCTGCGGATCGAGCCTGGCGAACATGGGAACCCTGGCGAAGAGCTCCCGGCGGTGCGCGGTGTCCGTCATGGCGACTTCTCCGTCCCGGGCGGATCGTAACGCAGGGCGCGTCCCCGTGGCCCTCAACCCCGGGCGCGCCCCGGCCGATGCCGGACCCGGAGGCGTGCGCATGGTCCGGGGCGTGATCCTCGTGCTCGATCCCGAAGGCGGCGCCCTGGGCGTGGTCGCGGCCCGCCTGCGGAGCCTCGGCTACCTCGTGCTCGCGGCGGGCAGCGCCGAGTCCGCCGCGCGCAGCGTCGCGGAGCTCGAGGCCGACGTCCACGCCGCGCTGGTGCCCGCCGAGATCCGGGGCTCCGACGTAGCGACGCTCGTGCGCGAGCTCCGCGCCCGCCTCGGCTCCATCGAGTGCGTGGTCGTGGGCGCGCGGCCCGACGACGCCGCACGCGAGCGCCTGCGCGCCGCGGGCCTGGAGCTCGCCGCCTGGGAGCCCTGGGACGACGGCACGCTGCGCTTCCAGGTGAACCGGGCGCTGGCGGGCCGGGCCCCGGGACCCGCGCGCGGCGCGCCGCGCGTCCCCGTCGCCCTCGGCGCCTCGGTCGAGGCGGGGGGCCGCATCAAGCCGGCCATCCTGCGGGCGCTCTCGGAGACCGGCGCCTACCTGGAGACGCCGCGCCCCTCCCTGCCGGGCGTCGCGCTCGTGGTGGAGTTCCCGGCCGCGCGCGAACGCGTGCGGGTCGCGGGGAAGGTCGTCTACGCGAACGTGCCGGGCAACCTGCGGCGCCCCAACCTGCCCCTCGGCATGGCGATCCGCTTCACGCGCGTGAGCGAGCAGGCGGAACGCTCGATCCGCGGCGCGGTGGCAGACCGCAGCTCCGCGCTCACGGTGTAGCGGCTCGCTACTCGCTCGGCTCCGCGCAGTCCTCGAAGCTGCACTGCTCCACGCAGGCCGCGGCGTCTAGGATCGTGATGAAGCGATCCCGGTCGCGGTCGCGCCGGTCGCCGCACGCGGCGAAGCCCTGGGCGCGCGTGCCCACCGCCGCGAAGATCAGCTCGATGTCGCGGTGGTCGATGAGGGACACCGGCTCCTCCTCCGAGCCGAGGAAATCGCCGTTCACGTTGCAGTCGAGATCGCACGGCGACACCGGCTGCTGGATCGGGTCGCAGGCGTCGCCGAGCAGATCCTCGTCCAGGTCGGTCTGACCCGAGTCAAAGACCACGGGGCAGGCGTCGATCTGGTTGAAGACGCCGTCCCCGTCGCTATCGACGTCGCAGAACACCTTCGCCGCCCGGCAGTCGAGCACGCCGTTCGAGTCGATGTCATGCTGCTTCTCGCAGCCCAGCTCGGGCACGACCGAGAGCGGATCTCCGTTGAACCGGCCCGGGTTCCGGAGCGGCGAGCAGGCCTGCTCCGCGGCGTTGCACTCCGTCAGGCACTCG
>DASRUS010000241.1:0-2706 GCA_035687825.1 Myxococcota bacterium
CGGCGCGGGCGGGCTCGGGACGGGCTCCGCGGCGAGCCCGAGTCGTGCGTGCGCCCCGGCGAGCAGGAGCGCGGCCAGGAGCGTGCGCGCCTGGCGCCTCACGCGTCGAGGGCCACGAGCCGCGGCAGGATCTCGCCGATCGGGCCGCGCAGCACGGCGTCGGCGAGGGAGTCCATCTCGGTGGGCTCGGCGTTCACGATCACGACGCGCGCACCGCACTGCCGCGCCACCGGCACGATGCCCGAGATCGGGTACACCCCGAGCGTCGTTCCGACGGCGAAGAAGAGGTCGCAGTCGCGTGCCGCTCGTTCTGCGCGCGCGAGATCCTCCCACACGAGGGCCTGACCGAACGAGATCGTGGCGGACTTGAGGATGCCTCCGCAGCTGCGACAGGGGGGATCCTCCTCGCCCGCCTCGACGCGCGCGAGGGCGCGCTCCATGGGCGCGCGCTCGTCGCACGAGAGGCACACCACCTCGTGGAGCGTGCCGTGGATCTCGATCACGAGATCCTTCGCGGAGCCGGCCTTCTGGTGCAGCCCATCCACGTTCTGGGTGACCAAGGCGTGGAGCTTCCCCTGGCGCTCGAGCTCCACCAGCGCGTGGTGGCCGGCGTTGGGCTGCGCGCGCAGGGCGACGGTCTCGAGGCGACTGCGCCAGGCGCGCTTGCGCACCTCGGGGTCGGCGACGTAGTGCTGGAGCGTCGCCATCTTCTCGGCCTCGGGGTTCCTCGTCCAGAGCCCCCGGGGCCCCCGGAAGTCCGGGATGCCGGACTCCGTGGAGATGCCCGCGCCCGTGAGCGCCACGATCCGCTCGGCGGCGCGGGTCCACCCGCGCACCGTGGCGAGGGCCCGTTCGAGCTCGAGTTGCGCGCCCGACATGCGCGCATTCTGCCACAGCCCCCCGCGGCGCGGTGCTCCCGGGGCGGGGCGCCGGATCACCCGGCACCGGCGGTCGGGCACTCACGGGTGACGGGCTCCGTCCGGCGTGGGGAGCGGGGTGTTCCCGCACCCCCGACCGCGCGCGGCGCGCCGTCGCACGGGGAGCGAACGCGAAGATGGACTCGGCTCACGCAAATCCGCTCGAGGCGGCGCGACCCGCCGGGCCCTGCGTCTGGGCGGTGGGCGGCGGCAAGGGCGGCGTCGGCAAGTCGGTCCTCACGGCGAACCTCGCCATCGCCCTCGCGCGTCGCGGACGGCGCTGCGTCGTCCTCGACGCGGACCTGGGCGGCGCGAACCTGCATACGATCCTCGGCGTGCGCAAGCCGCACCGCACGCTCTCCGACTTCGTGAGCCGGGAGGTTTCGAGCCTCGCCGACGTGCTCTGCGAGACCCCGGTCCCGAACCTCTTCCTCCTGAGTGGCGCCCGGGCGTTCCTCGCCATGGCGAACCCGAAGCACACGCAGAAGGAGCGCCTGCTGCGTCACATCCAGACGCTCACCGCGGACCATGTCTTCCTGGACCTGAGCGCGGGGAGCTCGTTCAACGTGCTCGACTTCTTCCTCGCCGCGCGCCGGGGCATCGTGGTCGTGGTTCCCGAGCCCACCTCCGTCGAGAACGCCTACCACTTCCTCAAGGCGGCGTTCTTCCGCTCGCTCTCCCGCGCCACGCGCCACCCCGGGGTGCGGATGGCGGTGGAGCAGGTCGCCAAGGAGCGGGGCGACCTCGGCGTGCACTCGCCGCGCGAGCTCCTCGCCCGCGTGCTCGAGCTGGACCGCGTGGCGGGCGCCGCGCTCGTGGATCGGGCGCGGGCGTTCGCGCCGCTGCTCATCGTGAACCAGGCGCGCACCCCCGAGCACCGGACCGTCGGCCAGGACATGGTGGTCGCCTGCCGCGAGTACCTCGGCACGGAGCTCGACTACATCGGGGCGGTCGCGCGCGACGAGGCGGTCCACTCGGCGGTGAGCCGGCGCCAGCCGGTGCTCGAGTCGACCCCGAGCTGCGCGTTCGCGAAGGACGTGGAGGCGCTCGCCCAGCGTCTGCTCCGCATCGAAGAGCCCGAGGCCGCGCGGCCGGACGAGGTGGACCGCGTGTATCGCCATCGGCGCGCGCTCTTCAGCGACGGCTCGCTCGCCACGCACGGGCTCCTCTCGGACGAAGAGCGCCGCGCCAAGCTCGCGCACCTCGACGTGCGCCACGCCGAGCACGCGCTCGGCCCCGACGAGCGACCGCTCGGGGCGTCGGGGGGCCGGCGTCCGCCGCTGCCGCCCGCAGACTTCGAGCAGCCCGGCGCCTACCTGCGCCGCTGCCGGGAGTTCCTGGGCCTCGAGCTCCGCGACCTCTTCCAGCGCACGCGCCTCTGCAGCCTCGAGCACATCGAGGACGAGCGCTTCGAGGAGCTGCCGCCGGAGCCCTACCTGCGGGGTCACGTGCTCGAGTACGCGCGGGCCCTGGGCGTTCGCGAGGCGGAGCTCCTCGCCGCGAGCTTCGTGGAGCGCTACCGGCGCGCCCAGGCGGCCTGAGTCGTATCGGGGGCGCGGGCGCGCCCCGCCACGACTCCCAGGGGTGCCGCCGGGACTGCAACGTCGTCGTCCTCAGAGATCAGGTGCCCAGTTCGACGCGTAGCTCGCGCAGGCCGCGCAGCGTCATGCGCTCGGAGAACTCGGGCTCGGCGGCGAGCTCCATACGGGGGAAGCGGCGCAGCAGCGTCCCGATCGCCACCTGACCCTCGAGCCGCACGAGCGAGGCGCCCAGGCAGTGGTGGATGCCG
>DASRUS010000242.1:0-3821 GCA_035687825.1 Myxococcota bacterium
GGGCGGCGACGAGGCGGCGCGCTGCGAGGACGCCCTGCGCCGCTTCCGGCCGCGGCTCGTCGTGAACCAGGTGCGCAGCGTGGACGACATCCGGCTCGGCTTCTCCGTCGCGAGCGTGTGTCGCAAGTATTTCGGGCTCGATGCCGAGTACCTGGGCTACGTGAACTACGACGACTGCGTGCGCCGCGCCGTCCTCGCCCGGGAGCCCGTGGTGCGCGCGTTCCCAGAGAGCGACGCCTCCGTCTATCTGAAGCGCATCGCGCGCAAGCTCGCCGCGAGCGCTCCCGGGGCCGCGCGCTGAAGCCCGTGGCGGAGCAGACCCACTACGAGGTGCTCGACCTGTCGCGAGACGCGGAGCCGGGCGAGATCGAGCGGGCCTGGGCCCTGGCCGCGGCCACCTGGGCCGAGGATTCGCTCGCGGTCTACTCGCTCTTCGGAGCCGAGGACGCCGCCGGCGTCCGCGAGCGCGTGGAGCTCGCCTGGCGCGTGCTCTCGGACCCGGAGGCGCGGCGCGACTACGACGCCACGCTCGAAGCAGAGCCCGCCGCGCCCGAGCCCCCGCGCCGGGTCTTCGCCGCGGCGGCCGAGGCGGCGCCGCCCGCCGCGGAGCTCGGCCCGGCGCTGCGCGGCCTCGACGATCCCGACGACGAGGCCGAGTTCGCGGCGTTCGACGGCGCGCGGCTGCGGCGCGCGCGCCTGCGCCGGGGCCTCGAGCTGGATCAGATCGCGAGCATCACGAAGATCAACCCGACCTACCTGCGCTTCCTCGAGGAAGAGCACTTCGCGGGGTTGCCGGCTCCGGTGTACGTGCGCGGCTTCCTGGTCTCCTACGCGCGCTGCGTGGGTCTCGAGCCGCGGTCCGTGGCGGCGAGCTACATGCAACGCTTCTTCGTGGCGACCCGCGCGAGCGAGCGTGCGAAACCTTCACCCTGAGCCGCCGGTGGCGCCGACGCTTTCCTTCCTGGTGGGCGAGGCCGAGACGGGCGAGCGCGTGGATCGCGCGCTCGCCGCGCTGGCGGGCGTGCCGCGCGCCCGGGCGCAGCGCTGGATCGACGAGGGGCGCGTGCGGCTCGACGGACGCCCTGTGCGGGCCGCCCAGCGCGTGCGCGAGGGCGCGCGCCTCGAGGCCGAGCCGCCCGAGCCCGTGGCCTGCGCCCTCGAGCCCGAGCCGATCGCACTGCGCGTGCTCTTCGAGGACGCCGACGTCGTGGTGGTGGACAAGCCCGCCGGGCTCGTCGTGCACCCCGCGCCGGGGCACCCGGGCGGGACGCTCGTGAACGCGCTGCTCCACCACTGCCGGGACCTGGCGGGCATCGGCGGCCGGCTGCGCCCGGGGATCGTGCACCGCCTCGACCGCGGCACCTCGGGCGTGCTGGTCGCCGCGAAGCACGACGACGCCCACCTGGCCCTCGCCGCGCAGTTCCGCGATCACACGATCGAGCGCGTGTACGCGGCCCTGGTGCGCGGCGTGCCGGGCGCCGAGGCGGGCCGCGTGGAGCGCGCCATCGGACGCCACCCGCACGACCGCAAGCGCATGTCGGTGCGCACGCACGCGGGGCGCGCGGCCGCCACGGCGTGGCGCGTGCGGCGCCGTTACACCGCCTCGGGCGCGAGCCTCCTCGAGGTGCGCCCGGAGACCGGCCGCACGCACCAGATCCGCGTGCACCTCGCGAGCGTCGGGCTGCCCGTCGCGGGCGATCCCGTGTACGGCCGCAACCCTCCCGGCGCGTTCGGCCTCGAGCGCCCCGCGCTCCACGCCGAGCGGCTGGGCTTCGATCACCCACGAAACGGGATGCGCCTGAGCTTCGAAGCGCCGCTCCCGGACGACTTCGCGCTCGCGCTCGCGCGCCTCGCGGAGCGCGAGGCTGCGCCGTGAGCGCCCTCGTGCATCCGCTCCTCGCCGAGCGAGGCGTGCGCCACGGCTTCGGCGTGCGCGGGGTCGAGCCGCCGGGGGACCTCTGGCGGCCGCGTCAGGTGCACGGAAACGCGCTCGTCGTGGCGGAGGGCGAGCGCTGGCGCGAGCCGCCCGCCGCGGACGCGGTCGCGGCGTCGCAGCCCGGTCGCGGGGTGGGTGTCGTGACCGCGGACTGCGTGCCCGTGCTGCTCGCGAGCGCGCGCGGCGAGTGGGTGATCGCGGTGCACGCGGGCTGGCGCGGACTCGCCGCCGGCGTGGTGGAGTCCGCGGCCGGGTTCCTGCGCGCGCGGCGGCCGGAGGGCGGCTGGGTCGCCGCGCTGGGACCGCACGTGGGGCCGTGCTGCTACGAGGTCGACGAGCCCGTGGTCGCGGCCTTGCGGGCGCGCTTCGCGAACGACCTCGATGACGCGCTGCGTCCGACCCGACCCGCGCACTGGCGCCTCGACCTGGGCTGGCTCGCGCGCCGCGCCTGCGAGCGGGCGGGCTTCGATCCCGCGCGCGTGGGCGTCCTGCCGGACGCCTGCACCGCGTGCGACCCCGAGCGCTTCCATTCCCATCGCCGGGACGGCCCCGGGGCGGGACGGCTCGTGCACTTCGTGGTGGCGGGCGCGGACCCACGGCCGAACGCGCGCCCACTTGACACGAACGCGTGACCCGCGTAGTTTCGCGTTCGAGCATTCCTGCGGCCTCGGGTTCTCGAAGGCCGTTCCGAGTCGGAGCCGAAATTTCCATCAACTTTCGGGTCTGAAGTTCCGAACGAAACAGAAAAGCCCATCACAGCGCCAAATCCCCCGCGCCAAGGGGGGCATCCCGCCCGAGCCGCCCCGTGAGGCGCCGAGCTCGGCCGGCCGGGATCCTCGGTTTCACACCCCCGCAACCGCAACTCCACGAATCGACGACCCAAACCCAAACGAAGGCGAACCCCGAGTCCACCATGAACGATCGAGACCCGATGAACGGCCCGCGCATGGGTGATCCCGGCAACCGAGGCGGCCGGCGCGGTCGGCGCCGCTCCCGCGGCGGCAACGGATCGCGCGACCCGCGCCGCATGTCGCTGCCCATGGAGGAGCTCGAGCCCTACGAGGACGAGATCTACGCCGCGGACCGGGAGGAGAGCGGGGGCGAGCGGCTCAACGTCAAGGACCTGAAGCAGAAGACCGTGCAGGAGCTGACGGAGCTCGCCGAGGGGCTCGCCGTCGAGAACGCCGCGGGCATGCGGAAGCAGGATCTCATCTTCGCGATCCTGAAGGCCCAGACCGAGCGCGAGGGCCGGATCTACGCGGAGGGCGCGCTCGAGACGCTGCCCGACGGCTTCGGCTTCCTGCGCGCGCCGGACCAGAACTATCTCGCCGGGCCCGACGACATCTACGTCTCGCCGTCCCAGATCCGCCGCTTCAACCTGCGCACCGGCGACACCATCTCGGGACAGATCCGGCCGCCCAAGGAGAACGAACGCTACTACGCGCTGCTCAAGGTCGAGGACCTCAACTTCGAGCCGCCCGAGGTTTCCAAGGACAAGATCCTCTTCGACAACCTGACGCCGCTGTATCCCGAGCAGCGCATCGTGCTGGAGCGCGACGCGGAGGAGCTGACGACCTCGCCCTTGACCGAGCGGACCATGTCCGTGACTTCCTCCGGCCGCTCGTCGATCAGCAGCACGATCAGGACGATCTCGGGATAGTTGTAGGAGATGCTGTTGGCGATGCTCTGCAGGATCATCGTCTTGCCCGTGCGCGGCGGGGCGACGATCAGCCCGCGCTGTCCCATGCCGATCGGCGAGATCAGGTCCATCACCCGCGTCGTCAGCTCCTCCGCGTCGCGCTCCAGCACGATGCGCTGCTCGGGATACAACGGCGTCAGGTTGTCGAAGAGGATCTTGTCCTTGGAAACCTCGGGCGGCTCGAAG
>DASRUS010000243.1:0-2604 GCA_035687825.1 Myxococcota bacterium
GGTGAGCTCCGGCTCCGGCAGCTTGCGCGAGACGGAGCAGACGACGCAGAGCGCGTCCGTGCGCTCGCCCCGCGTGATCTTCCAGCCGATGCCGGTGGCGACTACAAAGCTCCGGGCGAGCAGGTCGTCCGCGTGCTCGCGGGAGCCCGCCTGCTCCGCGCGCACGAAGGAGAGCTCGGCCAGGGCGAACAGGCAATCCAGGTCGCCCTGCGGCGCGAGCCCGGCGTGCAGCGTCGCGAGCACCGCGTCGGGATCCTTCTCGAACTCCTCCCGGAGCGCCAGGCGCGTCAGGAGCTCGCGCGTCCCCGCGCTCGGCTGTCCCGTCGAGATGGCGCTCTCGGTGAGCTCGCGGTGGACGTCCTGCGCGTCCATGCGCTCGACCCCCACGGGCGTGGAGGTGGCGCACGCCGTGCCGAGCGCCAGGGCGAAGGCGAGACTTCTCCTCATGGCGTGCGTAGCGAGGTCACGGAGCCGCCGCGCAGCCTCCCGAGAGGACGAAGCTCCCCTCGGCGTCGGCGACCGTCGCGGTCAGGTGGCCCGTGGCGCGCTCCACCACCGCGAGCCAGCCCCGTCCGTTCTGGTGGCCCTGGAGCACGAGCACCGCCTCCCCCACCTCGAGCGCGGCGATCGGGCTCGTGCGCTGCCCGTCGTCGGAGGCGAGCTGCTTCCCCGCGAAATCGATGCGCACGGCGCCCGGGAGATCGACCTCCTCGAGCGTGACGGCGCCGCAGCGCGCGGCGCGGTCGCACTGCGCGGCCTCTGCGAGCGCGCAGTGGAGCGGACGCGAGGCGTCCAGGTCCTCGGCGGGCACTGGCGGCGCCAGGACGACCACGCTCGCCGCGAGAATGCCTGCACCGAGCAGCGTCGGGCGCATCATCGGGACCCCTCCTGCGCCGCTCGCGACGCGAGGCACTCTTCCAACGCCTGCTTGTAGGCCCGCTTCGCCGCCACGTACTCCTGATGCGCCGGGTTCGGTCGGGTCGTCGTCACGACCTCCCGGGTCTCCGAGCGCCGCCGCATCCCCCCGAAGAGACCGCCCACGGCCGCCCCGGCGGCGGCGCCCTCGCCGGCGTCCCCCATGATGGCGCCGCCCACCACGCCCACGACGGCACCCTTCGCGGCGCCCTTCACGATCGCGCCCGAGCCCACCACCTCGCCGCCGCGCGGCGCGCTCGAGCTGAGCGTGCGCGGCGGCTCCTCCGCGGTGGTGGGATCGAAGCCGCTCTGGTCGATGGCGACGACGATGCACTCGCTGCGGTCCTTGGCCGCCTGCTCGGCGGGCGTCGGCGGCGGCGGTCCGCACGCCGCGAGGACCAGCGCGAGCACGGCCGGTCGGGTCGATCGCATGACTCCCTCCTGTCGTGGTCGAAGCGTCAGTTTACGCCAGGGTCGAGAGGATCTTCAGCAGCAGGTCCCGGATCGGGATCTCGATTGCGACCACCGGGAGCATCGGGACGAGCGCCGGGAGGGCGATCGCGAGGAGCGACACCCGGCTGATGGGGATGCTGCGCAGCTTCCGCACCGCCTCGTAGAGCGCGAGTGTGTCGGCCACCGGACCGATCTCGGGCGCGGCCAGGAGCGCGTCGTCCTCCACGGGCTCGCGCAGGATCCAGCGTCGGCGCACCAGGCGGCCGTGGCGCCCGACGAGGGTCCCGTACTCGAAGAGCGCGCGCCGCTTGGCCGCGCCGAGGGGACGCGCCCACACGGCGAGGGGCGCGAGGAAGAGCACGAGCACGAGGACGCCGAAGCCGAGCATGGGAAGCCGCAGCGACTGGACCTGGACGCCGTGATGGAGGACGTCGTGGGCGAAGCGCGACGCGAGCACCGCCGAGACCGCGAACACCACGGGGCTGAACATGGTCGGAAGCCTTTCGAGGAAGCCGAGCCCGCCCGCGCCGTCGGGGTGCGTCGGCACGACGTCCAGACCGAGCGCTCCGAGGCGGACGAAGAGCACGGTGAGGAGCACCAGCCTCCAGAGCCACCCGAACAGGAGGCCGAGGTAGATCGGTCGCGCCACGTAGAGGAACCAGAAGCCGCCGAAGCCCAGCCGCGGTCCGTCCTCGGCCCAGATCACCTCGTGCGTCTCCCGGGGAGCCGGCGAGAGGAGGGCCCAGGCGAGCACGAGCGCCAGGATCGCGATCCAGGGCAGCGTCGCGTCGCGCAGGCGCGCCACACCCCGCACGATCTCCGCGAAGCGCGTGCGGGCACCCTCGGCCACGAGACCCGAATGGAGGAAGTACGGGACGAGCCGCGTCGTGAGGCCGTGACCCACCCCTTCCGCCAGGATGAAGAGGGGGATCGCCACGAGGCAGCGCACGTGCACGCCGAAGTGCTGGAGCAGCGGCTCGGCGGTGGCGCCCGGGAACGCACGGCCGGCGAGCAGCGCCCACACCGCGATCGGGAGCCAGCTGAGCGCCGCGAAGAAGAGGGCGCGGCGGCCCACGCCGAGGCCGTCGCGCGGGACGAGACCCACCGCGCGCTGCACCCGCAGGAGCGCGTCGCCGCGCACCAGCGAGAGCGCGAGCTCGTCCGCTTCGTCGCGCGACCGGGTGGGAGGGGAAGACACGGACGCTAGCGACCGCCGTGGATGTAGGTCTCGAGCTG
>DASRUS010000244.1:0-2753 GCA_035687825.1 Myxococcota bacterium
TTCGGAGATTGGCCCGTGGGGCTGGCGCTCGTCGTCGTGACGGGCTCCACGCTCCACGCCCTACTCGTGCGACGGAGGAGAACCCATGCGTAGTCTGCTGCTCCCGCTCTCGATCGCAGTCGCCCTCGCTGCCACCGCCCCCGCCCTCGGCGTCTCACCGGGGCCCGACACGCGCAAGGGGCTCCTGCCCCTCGGTGTGTGCGAGGGCGGCGAGCTCGACGGCCAGCACTGCCTCGACGACTTCGACTGCGACGAGGGTCCGGGGCGGGGGCGCGCCACCTGCTCCACGCCGCTCGAGAAGCACGGGGTGCGCGGCGTGCTGACGCTGATCGCCGACAAGGACTCGGGCGGCTGGGACGACACCTCGTTCGTCCCCGAGCAGCCGGACGCCCTCGGCACCCCCATCCCGACGGACCTCACGAAGTCCACCCTCACGGTGATGCTCGAGTTCAAGCACCGGGGCAAGACGGTCGTGCTCACCGAGACCTATCAGGACCTCGGAGACTTCGTGGACCCCGCGCTGCGCATCAACTGCCGTGGCTTCTGCGTACCGACCTGGCGCGAGCCGGCGGTGGAGGCGCGCATCGCGAGCCTCGGTGAGGGCGGGGGCTCCGGTGCGGGAGGAGGAGGAGGAGGAGGGGGCGGCGGCGGCTCGGGCGGCGGCGACGGCCAGGCGGCGGGCGGCGAGGGCATCCGGATCCAGTTCGGGACCGGAGGGACGGCCCTGAAGCAGGCCCTGCTGAAGGCGCTCCGCCTGCCCCCCGGCACGGTCCCCTACCTCGAGGTCGTGGAGGACGACGAGATCTTCGACCGCTCGAAGGAGCGCGACGTGCTCGCCTCGGTGCGCCGGATCGACGTCTCGATCGGGTTCATCCTCCCCGACGAAGGTCCGTGACGCGACTCGGAGGAAGGCTCCGGCCCCGGGACGCGCTCTTCTTCGGGGGGCTGCTCCTCGTGTACGGGGCGTGTCTCGGCCTGCACCTCGCGCAGGCCTGGCGCGGGCGGCTCGCCTGGGTTCCGGTGTACATCGCCCCCGCACGCGACGCCGGGAGCCACCCGGTGGTGCGCTCGTTCTGGTCGCCCGCGATCGCGGCCGCCTCGGAGCTCGCGCCGGGCGACGAGATCCTCGCGGTGGGCGGCGCGAGCCTGCGCGGCGCGGGACGCCTCGACTTCCTGGCCCGGGTCTACCAACACGCGGGCGTGTCGCACGAGGTCCCCCTCGAGGTCCGCTCGGGCGGGTCGGTGCGCGAGGCCCGCCTCGAGCTCCTGCCGGTGCCGCTCTCCTGGCGCGCGAGCGTGCTCGCGATCGCGTTCGTGGCCCTCGGCGCCCTCGCCTTCTGGCGCACCCGCGGCTTCGGCCCCGCGCGGCTCTTCTTCGCGTTCGCGTTCTGCTACGGCCTCCACTGGTCGTACTTCTGGGGCGGACCGCCGCTCCAGACGCTCGCCGGGATCGCCGCCTTCGCCCTCGGCCCCACCCTCGCGCTCCCCCTGGCCGTGCGCGCGACGCTGAGCTTCCCGCAGGAGACGGCGAGCCGGGGCCCGTGGTCGCGCGTGTGGCCCTGGAGCTTCGGTCTCGCGGGCGTGGGGGGGGCGACCTGGGCGTTCGGCGGGCCCCTGCCCACCGACTGGGGCCTGCCCCTGGCCGCGGGCGGCAGCGTCGCGTGCGCGCTCGCGGTGATCGCGATCCTCACGCGCAACTACCGGCGCTCGGGGCCCACCGGCCGGCGCCAGATCAAGTGGGTGCTGATCGGGATCTACGGCGGCCTGGTGCCGATCCTGCTGGCGGGCGCGGCCACGCTGCTCGACCGCAATCTCTGGTGGCTCTACGAGGCGAGCCTCGTCTCCGTGCTGTGCATCCCCCTCGGGCTCTTCGTGGCGCTCTCCCGGGATCACCTCTACGACGTGGACCGCCTGATCTCCGCGGCGGCGACCTACACGATCCTCTCGGTGCTGCTCATCGCGGGGCTCCTCGTCGCCGTGCCCCGCGTCGCGCGCCTCGCCTCGGCGCAGGTCGATCCCGCGCTGGGTCAGATGGCGCTCTCGCTCGTGGTCGCCCTCGTGGTGGTGGGATCGCGCTCGCGCCTCGACCCGTGGGTGCAGCGCCTGCTCTTCCGCGAGCGCGAGGCGCTCGAGCGCGGCGCCTTCGACCTGCGCCGCGACCTCGCGAGCTCTGCGAAGCCCCGCGACCTCCTCGAGCTCCTCGGCGAGCGCCTCGAGAAGCTCCTGGCGCCGGAGTGCACGGTCATCTACCTGGCGGACGCGCAGGAGATCGCGCCGGTCTTCGTGCGCGGACCCGCCGCGGCGCCGAGCTTCGACCCCGACGGCGCGCTCGCGCTGCGCCTCGCGGGCCAGACCGTTCCGCTGCGCGTGCCCGCGCGCCGCCGCCAGGGACTCTGGCGCGAGCTCGACCTGGAGGAGGGTGCGGCGCTCGAGGCGATGGGCGCCGGGGTGCTCGCGCCGCTCCGCTCGCAGGGGGAGCTCGCGGGCTTCGTGTGCCTCGGCGAGAAGCGCTCCGGCGACGTCTACAGCGAGACGGATCTGGCGCTGCTCGGGAGCATCGCGGACAAGGCCTCGGACGAGCTCGACCGCTTCCGCGAGCTCGAGATCCGCGAGGCCGAGCGCACCATGAGCGCGCAGCTCCGCCGCTACGTGCCCGGCGCCCTCGCCGAGCAGCTCGAGCGCGGCGCGGCGCTCCAGGCCGGCGTCCGCGAGGTGACGGTGCTCTTCGTGGACATCCGCGGCTACTCGGGCTT
>DASRUS010000245.1:0-5721 GCA_035687825.1 Myxococcota bacterium
CGCGCGGATCCTGCGCGACCACGGCTACCAGGTGCTCGAGGCCGAGGATCCGGACGCGGCGCGGGAGCTCTTCGCGAAGCACGCGGCGGCCATCGACCTGGTGGTGACGGACGTGGTGATGCCCGGCTCGCTCGGCCCCGCGCTCGTGGCCGAGCTCCGGACGTCGCGGCCGGAGCTCCCCGCGCTCTACACGTCGGGATACACGGAGGGCGCCGTCTTCGAGCGCGAGGTGCTGGAGCCCGGGGCGCCCTTCCTGCAGAAGCCGTTCATGCCCGAGGCATTCGCCCGGGCGGTGGCGGAGCTCCTCGCGCGGCGCGGCTGACGCGCGGCGCCGGCCCCGCCCGACCTCGCCCCGCGGCGTCCTCTCCTAGTGCTTCCCCGCCGCGAGGGCGACGCCCGCGCGCTTCGCGAGCACGTACGCCTCGAGCGCCTTCATGCGCGGGTCGCCGTCGGGGAGCGGCTTGCCCTCGAGGGGGTTCTCGATGCACCAGTTCAGCATGTCGCGGAGCAGCGCCACCTTCTTGAGCTGCGTCTGGAACTTCGGGTACGTCTCCGGGTGCGTGTTCGACGCGTCCGGGTGACACATGGCGCAGGCGATCCCGTTGGTCCCGATCTCGTCGCTGTGGAACAGGCGATTGCCCTCGTTCACCAGGCGGTCGAGCTCGGCCTTCCAGATCACCTGCTCGCGCGCGGTGTGCTCCACCTTGCCGTGGGCGAGCTCGACGGGGAGCTCGCTCCCGGGGAGCCACTCCACGTAGGGGCGTCCGTTCACGCTGAGGGTCACTACCTCGTTCAGCGCCAGCCGGGCCGTCACCTCCGCCTCGCAGAAGCGCATCAGGTCCTGGAGGAGGCTCGCCACCTGCTGCGCCCGGCGGCGGTCGAGGCGCTCGTCGGGACGCGCGCCCTCCACCACCACGGCCTTGCGCCGGTCGCAGGCGTACACGGTGCGCGCCGCCCAGCCGTCCTCGGCGGCGGCCGCCACCGCGAACGGCAGGCGCGCCAGGGCGTCCTCGCGCCCCCCGCCGAGCGCGAAGATCGCGCCCGCCGCGGCCCCGACCGCGAACAGGAGTCCCATCGTGCGACGCGCCGTCATGCTCGCCTCCCCGGCTCCTCAGTACGAGGGGCCGCCACCCTGGATGCCCTTCTCGAGCGTCGCGTCCGCGACGCTGCGCGGATTGCGCCCCCACAGGTTGTAGTGCTTGTCCACCCGCCCGCTCGCGAGCACGTCCACGGTCCCGTCCCCGCACGCGTCGAGCTGATCGAAGGGGTCCGCGCGCTCCATCTGGAGCGTGAGCTTCGGCAGCCCCTCGGGCGCGTACGGCCACGGCCACGCCGTGGAGAGCATGCCGTGGAACGCGATGTTCTGGATGCGGTTCGTGAGGAGCTGGTGCGTCTGCCCGTGGATCACGGTCACGCTCCGGAAGGGAAACAGAAGCGTTTGCACCTGCTCTGCGTCGTCGGTCCAGAAGTTCCACGGCCGGTAGTACTTGTAGAGCGGCGAGTGGGAGAAGACGACGAGCGGCGTCTTCCTGTCCAGCTTCGCCAGATCCTGGCGCAGCCAGTCGCGCTGCTCCTCGCCCACCTCGAAGCGGCTCTGCCGCCCGTCGTCGAGGCCGGCCACGATGTTCATGCGCTGCTCCGGCGTGTAGCCGTTGGCGGTCCAGAAGTCCTTCTCGACGACGCTGTTCAGCACCACGAAGTGCACGCCCTGGTGATCGAAGCTGTAGCGGTCGGGGCCGAAGAGCTCGCGCCACGTCTCGCCCATGTCGAGATACCAGTCGTGCTCGCCCACCATCATCTTCACGGGCGCCTTGAGTCCCCGGAGGATCTGCACGCCGAGCTCGAGCTCGTCGGCGCGCCCGAGCTGCGCGAGGTCCCCGCCGAAGAGCACGAAGTCCGGCTGGGGGTCGAGCGCGTTCACGTCCTCCACCGCCTTGAGCGCCGCCTTGGCGAAGCGATGGCTCATGCCCCGGGCGTACAGGTGCGAGTCGGAGATGTAGGCGAAGCGGAACGCGACTTCCGGCGCCTCGCCAGGCGCGGGCGCGGCGTTCGCGACCTCCACGAGCTGGAAGGCGTGGGGCTGGATCACGCCCGCCGCGGCGGCGAGACCGGCGAAGCGCAGGGAGACCTTCAGGAAGTGGCGCCGGTCGCAGTCGTGGAGCGAGCGGATCAGCCGCTCCGCCTGCGGGCTGCGCTCGCGCAGCTCGCGCTCCAGCTCCTTCGGGGTGAGATGGGTGGCCATGGGTCCCTCCTAGCGCCGCGGCACGAGCGCGCCGAGCAGCTCGAACTTCTCCAGGTCGCCGCTCGTGAAGGTCTCGAGCAGCGCGACGAGGTCGGACTTCTCCTGGGGCGTGAGGCCGAGGGGGCGCATGCCGCCGTCGAGCCACGGGTTCGGATTGCCGCCGCGGTCGTAGAACTCGATCACGTCGGCGAGCGTCTTCTCGCTGCCGTCGTGCATGTAGGGCGCGGTGAGCGCGACGTTGCGGAGCTGGGGCGTCTTGAACGCGCCGATGTCCTTGCGCTCCTTCGTGACGAGGAAGCGCCCGAGCTGGTTCAGGCCCGGCTCGTGGGAGAGCTTGGCGAGATCCTCGGGGTGTCCTTCCACCTGACGCGCCAGGTCCTCGAAGCTCACGTCCTTCGCCGCCACCCCGATGTTGTGGTACAGCTCGTCGGTCAGCAGCGGCAGGACTCCCACGTGGCCGTGGCAGGTGTTGCAGCGCGCCTTGCCGTTGTAGAGCGCCCAGCCGCGCTGCGCCGCCTCCGGGATCGCCTTCGCGTCCCCCGCGAGGAAGCGGTCGATGGGCGCGTCGAGGCTGAGCAGCGTGCGCTCGAAGCTCGCGATGGCCTGCCCCACGCGCTCGATCGTGACGCGGTCGTCGCCGAAAGCCGCGGCGAAGAGCGGCGGGTAGTCCGGGATCCCGCGCAGCTTGGTCTCCACGGCCGCGTGGTCGGGCATCGCCATCTCCACCGGGTTCACGAGGGGCTGGAGCGCCTGCTCTTCCAGCGTCTTGGCCCGGCCGTCCCAGAACTGCTCGGCGAGGAAGGCCGCGTTCAGGACCGTGGGCGAGTTGCGGACACCCGTGGCGCCGCCCACCCCCACCGAGACCGCGCGCGGATCGGCGAACCCCTGACGCGGATCGTGGCAGGTGGCGCACGCGACGGTCCCGTCCGCGGAGAGGCGGGCGTCGAAGTACAGCCGTTTGCCGAGCTCGACCTTCGCGGCGGTGGGCGGGTTGTCGTCGGGAATCGCGGGGGGGAGCACGCCCGGGGGCACCGGCAGCGCGACGGGCTGGGCGCGACCCGTGGCCGGGACGAGCGAGAGGAGCGCGAGGCTCCACAGGGCGCAGCCAGCCGCCCGCCGTAGGCGCGACCCCATCGAGCTCCCCTCCCCGGACCGGGGGGCGCGACGACCCCGCTCCGCTCTCAGCGTGTACTCCAGATAACAGTGGCTGTCAAGAAATCCGCTGCCCGCCCCGGGGCGGCCCTCGCCGCGAGCCTCACACCTCGTCCTGGCAGCGCAGGCAGCGGCCCTCCAGCGTGACGTGGATCGCGTCCACGCGAAAGCCCTCGGGCAGCGCGGCGCGCCCGCGGATCGGCCCGTCGGCGTTGGCCGGAGCGTCGAGGAGCTTCCCGCACACGCGACAGTGGACGTGGTAGTGCCGCTCGAGGCGCGCCTCGAAGCGCGCGGGTCCGCCCGCCTGCGCCACGCGCGACGCGAGTCCCGCCGCGACGAGCGTGTCGAGGACCTCGTAGACCGTCTTCTGGCTCAGACTCGGCTGCTCGGGGACCAGCCGGGTGTGGAGCTCCATGGCCGTGGGGTGACCGCGATGCCGGCGCAGGAGGCGCAGCACCGCCACGCGCTGGCGCGTGGCGCGCAGACCGTGCCGCGCGAGGTCCTCCCCGGGCGTCCGTTCCGATTCCATCGCCCCCCGAGCGTAGCGCCGCGGCGAGGCTGTGATCTGGTTCATAGATCCGCGCTGCGATCTCGCCGATCCTGTCACTCGTCGCGCCGCCCGGCCATCCAAGCGGGGGCCGGGGGCGGGCGAGGAGGAGGCGCCGTGACCATCCTGTATCTCGTCGGGTTCGGACTGATCGCTCTCTCGCTTCTGGCGAGCCGCGACCGGGTGCCCTGCTAGCGGCCCGCAGCCGGCCTCGGGACGCGTCGCGTCCGGCCGGACCCCGCGCGGATCCCTCCTCCCGCGTCGCCCGAGCTTGACAGGGCGGGCGGCCTCGGCTCCCTTCCCGCGCCGTCCCCATGAGCTCCGCTGCGCCCTCGCCGCTACGCCGGGACCTGCGTTCCATCGTCGGGGATGGCGTCGCCTTCAGCCTGATGGTTGGAGTCGGCGAGACCTACCTTCCCGCCTTCGTCCTCGCCGCGGGGCTCGGCGAGATCTCCGCGGGTCTCGTGGCGACACTCCCGATGCTGGTGGGCGCGAGCCTCCAGCTCGTCTCCCCCGCCGCGGTGCGCCGGCTGGGGTCGCACCGGCGCTGGGTGGTGCTGTCCGCACGCCTCCAGGCCGCGAGCTTCCTCCCCCTCGTCGTGGGCGCCCTCGCCGGCCGGATCGATCGCACCTGGGTGTTCGTCGCCGCGGCCGCCTATTGGGGCTTCGGGATGGCGACGGGCCCGGCCTGGAACACCTGGGTCTCCACGCTCGTGCCCGAGCGCCGGCGCGCGCGCTTCTTCGCCCGGCGCAACCGCTGGTGCCAGGCCGCGCTCCTCGTCGGCGTGCTGGCGGGGGGCGCGCTCCTCGAGGGCGGTCCACACCTCGGCGATCGGGTCCGCGTGTTCGCGGTGCTCTTCGCGGCGGCGGCCGCAGCGCGCGTCGCCTCGTCGTTCTTCCTCGCGAGCCAGAGCGAGCCCGAGCCCCTCCCCCACGGCCAGCGCGACCTCACCCCGCGCGAGTTCCTGGCGCGCCTCGGCCCGGCGCACGACGGGCAGCTCCTCGTCTACCTGCTCGGGATGCAGGTGGCGGTCCACCTCGCGGCGCCCTTCTTCACGCCGTTCCTGCTCGGGCCGCTCGAGCTCTCCTACGCGAGCTTCACGCTCTACACGTCGGTGGCGCTCGTGGCCCGCGTCGTCGCCCTGCCGTGGCTCGGGCGCCTCGCCCATCGCTTCGGCGCGCGCAGCGTGCTCTGGCTCGGCGCGCTCGGGATCGTGCCGCTGCCGTGCCTCTGGCTCGTGTCGAGCGAGCCGGCCTTCTTCGTCGCGCTCCAGGCCGCGGCGGGCGTCGCGTGGGCCGCGCTCGAGCTCGGCACGCTGCTCGCCTTCTTCGAGGACATCGAGCGACACGAGCGCACCAGCGTGCTCACCTACTTCAACCTCGCGAACGCGCTCGCCATCGCGACCGGGACGCTGCTCGGCGCCGCGCTCTTCGCCGAGCTCGGCCCGGCGCGCGGCTACGCGGCGCTCTTCGTGCTCTCGGCCGCGGGGCGGGCGCTGTGCCTGCTCCTCGTGCGTCGGGTCCCGCCGCCCTCGAAGCCCGCGCACCCGATCGAGCTCCGCACGCTCGCCGTGCGACCCAACGCGGGCGCGGTGCAGCGCCCGATCCTCGCCACGCTCGATGACGAATAGCAGCGGGTCCCGGCGCGCGAGGAGGAGGCACAGCGCCCGCCCCGCGGCCGAGAGCACGAAGAGCGCCGCGTAGCCGCGCGCGGGGCCGAGCTCGGCGAAGAGCGCGGCGCCGAGCAGCGTCCCGGTCGCGATGGCGAGCGCGTTCGCGA
>DASRUS010000246.1:0-5076 GCA_035687825.1 Myxococcota bacterium
CGGCGCGAGCGAGCTCTGGGTGGAGGATCCCGCCACGGGCGCGCGCCAGGCGATCCCGCTGGATCCGGCGCTCTCGCCCGCGGCGAACCTCGAAGGGATCTTCCGCCGCTACCGCAAGGAGCTGCGCCGCGCGAGCCGCGCCGGTGAAGAGATGGGGGCGCTTCGCGAGCAGGAGCGCCGCGTGCGCGAGCTCGCGGACGCGGTGGAAGCCGCCGTCGCGTCGCACGCGGATCCGAAGGCGCTGGAGGAGATCGCCGCGCTGCCCGAGGTCGCGCGCCTCATGGCAAAGGCGCGACCCCAGGAGCGCGCGGGGGAGGCCACGAAGCCGCGACGGCGCGGTCCGCCGGGGATTCCCGCGCGCTTGCGGCCGCGGCGCTACCGCAGCGCCACGGGCCTCGAGATCTGGGTGGGACGCAGCGACGAGGGGAACGACCACCTCTCCACGCGCCTCGCCCGGGGCAACGACCTCTTCTTCCACCTGGACGGCTCCCCGGGCAGCCACGTGGTGCTCCGCACGGAAGGGCGCAGCGATCCCCCCTCCGAGGCCGTGCTCGAGGCGTGCGAGCTCGCCGTCCATTTCTCGAAGCAGCGCGGGGCGAGCCGCGCCGCGGTGCACGTGGCACCCATCAAGAACGTGCGCAAGCCTTCCGGAGCGAAGCCCGGCCTCGTCTTCGTGCACGGCGGACGCACCGTCCAGCTCCGCCACGAGCCCGCGCGGCTGCGCAGAACCCTCGAGGCGCGCATCGAGGATGCCGATGAGTGAGCCATGGAGACCCGGCGCGGGATGCGCGCCCGACGCGCCCTCCTCGCCGCCGCGCTCGCCCTCGCGGCGGGCCCGGCCCCGGGCCGGGCGGCGCCGTCCGTGGAGGAGCGCCTGCTGGAGGCGGCCCCGGGCCTGCGCCGGGAGGCGCTCCGCGCGGGTCTCGCCGCGTTCCGGGGCGCACACGACGCGGGTCTCGCAGCGCGACCGGTCCTCACGCTCATCGATTACGGCCTCCCCTCCACCGCGCGGCGGCTCTGGGTGCTCGACGTGGCGCACGCGCGGGTCGTCTTCCACGAGTGGGTCGCGCACGGTCGCAACTCGGGAGAGGACCTCGCGGAGCACTTCTCCAACGAGCCCGGCAGCCTCATGTCGAGCCTGGGGACGTTCTGGACCGGGGTCGCCTACGCGGGGCGGCACGGCCATTCCCTGCGCCTGCACGGACTCGAGCGCGGACGCAACGACCGGGCCGAGGAGCGGGCGATCGTGATCCACGGCGCCGACTACGTGGACGCGAAGTTCGCGCGGCGCTTCGGGCGCCTCGGTCGCAGCCACGGCTGTCCGGCCGTGCGTCGCGCGGTCGCGCGTCCGTTGATCGACGTCATCCAGGGCGGCACGGTCGTCTTCGCCTATCACGATGCCGGGAGCGATTGATCGCCGCCGCCGGGCGGCATCTGCGCTCGCGGCCGGGCTGATCCTCCTCTCGTCACCCGAAGGGTCCGCGGCCGACCACGCGCGGGCGCCCGGGGAGGAGGCGGTGGCCGCCGCGATCCAGGCCCACCTGGAAGGCGGCAGCGCCCCCACCGATCCCTTGGTGGTCGAGGGCGCGGAGGTGGCCTCGCGCGTGCTCCTCCCGCAGTTCTACGCGCGCCGCCGCTTCCGCCCCGCGTGGTCGGATCCCGCGGACGTGGACGCGCTCCTCGGCGCCGTGCGCGAGAGCGCGGATCACGGCCTCGACCCGGCCGACTACCACGAGGCGGCGCTCGCGGCGCTGCGTCCGCTCGCGGGCGCCGACGTCGAGCACGCCGCCGCCCTCGACCTCCTGCTCACCGACGCCGTCCTGCGTCTCGCCTATCACTTCCTGTACGGCAAGGTCGATCCCTCGACCTCCGACGCGGACTGGAACTTCGCCCGCGAGCTCCCCGACGAGGACTACGTCGAGGCGCTGGAGGCCGCGCTCTCCGCCCACCGCATCCGCCCCGCCCTCGACGAGCTCGCGCCCCGGGGCTGGCTCTACGAGGCGCTGCGGAGGGAGCTCGGCCGGACGCGCTCGGCCGCCGCGGCGGGCGGCTGGCGGCGCGTGCCCGCCGGTCCGGCGCTCGAGCCCGGAGCGTCGGATCCGCGCGTGGCGGCGCTCCGCGCGCGACTCGAGGCGAGCGGAGCGCTCCCGGCGGAGGCCGATCCGGGGTCGCCCGTCTACGACGAGCCGCTCGCCGAGGCGGTGCGGCGGTTCCAGCGCCACCACGGTCTCGCGGACGACGGCGTCGTGGGCGCGCGCACCCTCGCGGCGCTGAACGTGGGCCCCGAGGCGCGGATCGACCAGCTCCGCGTGAACCTGGAGCGCGCGCGCTGGGTGCTCCACGACCTCCCGACGCGCTTCGTGCTCGTGAACGTCGCGTCCTTCGAAGCGTTCTACTTCGCCGACCGCGAGCTCCTGTGGCGCGCCCGCGCGCAGGTCGGGAGGGACGCCCGTCGCACGCCGATCTTCCGGGCGGAGCTGCAGTACCTCGTGCTGAATCCGACCTGGACCGTGCCGCCCGGCATCCTGGCGAAGGACATCCTCTCCGCGGGAGCGAACGCGGGGTCCGTGGTGCAGCGCAAGGGGCTCCGCGTGCTCGACCGCGCGGGGCGCGAGGTCGCGCCCGGGAGCGTCGTCTGGGGGCGCTACACCGCCCGGAACTTCCCGTACACGCTGCGCCAGGATCCCGGGCCCACGAACGCCCTCGGGCGCGTCAAGTTCATGTTCCCGAACCCTCACCTCGTCTACCTGCACGACACGCCCTCCAAGGAGCTCTTCGAGCGCAGCGAGCGGGCGTTCAGCTCGGGCTGCATCCGCATCGAACGCCCCTTCGAGCTCGCGGAGCTCCTGCTCGGCGACCCCGTGAAGTGGAGCCGCGAGCGCATCGACGCGGTCGTCGCGTCCGGGAACACGACCACCGTGTGGCTGGATCGGCCGCTCCCGGTGCTGCTCCTCTACTGGACCGCGCTCCCGACGCTCGAGGGCCCGGTCCGCTTCTTCCGCGACCTCTACGGGCGCGACCCGAAGGTCCTCGCGGGCCTGGAGCGGCCGTTCGAGTTCCGGCGGGCGGTGCGAGAAGCGGTGTCGCGCCGGCCGTGAAGGGCGCCTCAAGGGCGCGGCGGGGTCGTCCGATCCAGGATCGGCGGTCCGCCGCGCGGGGGGCGCGTGTCGTCGAGCGTTCACGATCTCAAGACCCTGGTGCTCTCCTTCCATCCGCTCGTGGCCATCGAGACGGTGGAGGAGGAGCGCGTGGAGCGCCTGCTCGAATCGGTGGGGCGCGACCTCTCCATGTCCCTCTACGAGTGGACGATCACGCGCGGGTTCGTGGACCGGGACGTGGAGCGGGCGAACCGCGAGCTGGCCCAGCCCCTCGCCGTCCTCCAGCACCTGGCGGGGCTCACGGTGGAGGCCATCTTCCACCTGAAGGATTTCGCGCGGCACCTGGACGACGCCGCCGTGTGTCGGGCGCTCCGCGACCTCATGCGCCGCTTCGCTCGCACGCGCTCGACGCTCGTCGTGACGGGAGCGCAGATCCGCTTCCCGGCGGAGATCGACGCGGAGGTCGTGCACTTCGACCTGGCGCTCCCGGGGCCCGACGAGCTCCGCGAGGTAGTGCGAGCCGTGGCCGCGTCGCTCGGCAAGCGCCGCAACGGGCCGGCGCTCTCCGGCGAGTCGCTCGAAGCGACGGTCAACGCGCTGGCGGGTCTCACGCTCAACCAGGCGCGCCAGGCCGTGGCCCAGGCGCTCGTCGAGGACGGCGGCCTCGGCCCGGACGGCGTGCTGCGCCTCGTCGATCGCAAGGCGCGCTTGCTCGGCGAAGACGGCCTCCTCGAGTACTTCCCCGCCCAGGACAACCGCTTCGAGCTCGGCGGCTTCGCGCGCCTCAAGGCCTGGATCGAGCGCGCTCGCGTGGGCTACAGCTCCGAGGCCGCCGCGCTGAACCTGGCCCCGCCCAAGGGGATCCTCCTCGCGGGCGTGCAGGGCTGCGGGAAGTCGCTCGCCGCCAAGTGCATCGCGCGCGTGTGGGGGCTGCCGCTCCTCAAGCTCGACGCCGGCCGGCTCTACGACAAGTACGTGGGCGAGTCCGAGAAGAACCTGCGGCGCGCCATCGAGCTGGCCGAGTCGATGGCGCCGGCCATCCTGTGGATCGACGAGCTCGAGAAGGGCTTCCACATCTCGTCGGGCGAGGCCGACGGCGGCGTCTCGCGGCGCCTGTACGCGACGCTGCTGACCTGGCTCCAGGAGAAGCGCGCACCGGTCTTCGTGGTGGCCACCGCGAACGACGTCTTCGCACTGCCGCCCGAGCTGCTCCGCAAGGGCCGCTTCGACGAGCTCTTCTTCGTGGACCTCCCCGACCTCGAGGAGCGCGAGGCGATCTTCGGGATCCACCTCCGCCAGCGCAAGCAGGACCCCGCGCGCTTCGACCTCCTGGCGCTCGTGGAGGCGACCGCGGGCATGAGCGGGGCGGAGATCGAGCAGGCGGTGATCGCGGGCCTGTACCGCGCGCTGCACGCGAAGACGCCGCTCTCGACCGATATCCTCTTGGCCGAGATCCGCGAGACGGTGCCCCTCTCGGTCACGCGCCGCGAGGACGTGGAGCGCCTGCGCCGCCTGGCGCGCGAGCGCTTCGTGCCGGTGCGCTAGGGTCGAGCCTCCAGCTCGTCGAGCAGCTTCCTCGCCGCGACGAGGTCGCCAGTGTCGAAGCCTTCGGTGAACCAGGCGTAGAGCGGGGCGAGCAGGGCGCGGGCGGCGTCGCGCTTGCCCTGGCGCTGCCAGAGCCGCGCCAGGCTGGTGCCGGCGCGCAGCTCGAACGTCTTGGCCTCTTGCCGCCGGGCGATCTCCAGGGAGAGGCCGAAGAGCGCCTCCGCCTCCTCGACCGCATCGCCGTCCATGTCGAGGAGAATCTCTGCCCGCAGCCGGTGGAGCTCGGCATCGACGTAGTGCTGTCCCTGTTGCTCGGCTCGAGCTACGCCGAGTCCGAGTGCGCCCAGGGCGTCGTCGTGGCGCCCGACCTTCCGGAGGCTCGCGGCGAAGCAGGAGAGGCCCCAGGGTGCGCCGAACCCGGTCCCGATCCCAG
>DASRUS010000247.1:0-7295 GCA_035687825.1 Myxococcota bacterium
TAGTCCCGCGAGGGCGCCCGCCACGCCGGGATCGCGCGCCAGCGCCTCGAGCGCGCGGCCCAGGCGGCGGGTCCAGCTCGGGAAGCGCTCCGGCCCCACGCCGGGCACGTTCACGGGCTCCGTCTCCCCGGCAAGATCGTCGAGGGAGACGCCCACGAGCGGCGCCGGCGACCGACACAAAAACGCGTAGACCGCGGCACAGAGCTGGCCGGCGCTGGGGCTCGCGCCGAGGCCCGCCCCCTCGGCGTTCAGGCGCCAAAGGAGCGCCTTGCGCTCCGCCTCGCGGCGTTCCAGGGCCTGAGCGAGCGAGGCGTCGTCCGGGATCACCCCGAGCTCCCGGCGCAGCCCGAGGTCGCGGCCGCTCCAGAAGGCCGCGAGCGAGGGGAGGTCGTGGGTGTTCGCGGTGAGGAGGGCGCGCGGCGACATGCGCCGCGCGGGCTTGAAGCCGCCCCTCGTGTCGCGCTCGAAGAGGAGCACGCGGGACGAGAGGATCCCCCGGCGCGCCAGGCGCGCGGTGAGCCCGGGCGGGACCGTGCCCAGGTCTTCGCCGATCACGAGCGCGCGCGCGCGACGGCTCTCGTGGGCCAGGACCCCGAGGAGCTCGCGCGCGGGGAAGCGCACGTAGGCGCCCTCGGACGCGGGGCGGCCCGCCGGGATCCACCACTGGCGCTGGAAGCCGAGGACGTGGTCGACGCGCAGGGCGCCCGCGTGGGCGAACGACGCGCCGAGGAGGCGCGCGAACCACGCGAAGCCGTCCTCGGCCAGCCGGGCCGGAAGCAGGGCGGGGAGATTCCAATCCTGGCCCTCGGGCGCGTAGTCGTCGGGCGGGGCGCCGAGGGTCACGCCCGACGCGAATCGTCTCGGGAACGCCCACGCGTCGAAGCCCGCCCGCGAGCTCCCCAGGGCGAGGTCGGGGTAGAGGCCGATCGCCATGCCAGCGGCGCGCGCCTCGCGGGCCACGGCCGCGAGCTGCGCGTCGAGCTCGAACTGGAGCCACGCATGGAAGCCCACCTCGCGCGGCCGGGCCCGCCGGAACTCGCGCACGGCGTCGGAGCCCGGATCGCGCAGGCGCACGGGCCACGCCCGCCAGTCCCGCGCCCGCCCGGCGTGCGCCTCCTCCATCGTGCGGAAGCTCGCGAACGCGAGGAGGGTCTCGCCCTCGCGCGCGAGGAACGCCTCGAATGCGCGCCCGCGCGGCGTCCTGCCCACGCCGTGGCGTGCGACGAACGTCGCGTGGAGCGCCTCCAGGACCGGGCGCCGCAAGATCGCGGCGTGGGCGTAGTCGATGCGCTCCGCCTCCCGCAGACCCGCGACTTCACTGCGCCACGCCGCCGAGGCGAGGATCCGCCGCGCGGACCCGCAGTGCGCGAGCTCGGGGATCGCCTCGAGCTCGAGGTAGAGGGGCTCGCGGAAGAACCGCGTGGCGGGGGAGTAGGGGCTCGTCTCGCGCGGATCCAGGCGCAGCGCGTGGAGGGGGTTCAGGCCCACGAACGCCGCGCCGTGGCGCGCGGCGAAGCGCACGAGGGCGCGGAGGTCCGCGAAGTCTCCGAAGCCGAGGTTGCGCGCACTCCGGACCGCGTAGAGGTTCGCGAAGATCCCGAAGCCGCGGCGCCCGCCCAGGGCCTCCCGCACCGTGAACGCCCGGTCCGGAGCGACGAGCCGCGCGCGCAGCCCGCGCGCCGCCGCGCGTTCCGCGCGCGCCTCCTCCTCGCGCGCGCGCAGGGCGCGGGCCGCCGCCGCCTCGCTCGAAGCGTCGAAGCCCATGGCCGCGACCAGGACCTCGCGCGTCGCATCCGAGGTGCGCCGGGGGGCGCCGCCGCCCGCGGGAACGTAGGAGGCGAGGATCCCCAACCGGTCGGCGAGCCGGCGCAGGGCGCGGCGCGGTCGGGGCGTCACGCGGCGGGGGCGGGCGCGAGGACGAGCGCTCCGAGCGGCGGCAGGTCGAGACGGACGGAGTGAGCCCGGCCGTGCCACGGAACCGCCTCGGCCTCGACACTCGCGAGTGTGGAGCACTGGCTCCCTCCGTAGCGGCGATCGTCCGACGAGAAGCGCTCCAGCCAGCGCCCGGCCCGGGGGAGCCCGACCCGGTAGCCCGGGCGCGGGACGGGGGTCAGGTTCAGCACCACCACCAGCTGGTCGTCGCCGCTGCGGCGCAGGTAGCTCACCACGGACTGCGCGCGGTCGGAGGCGTCGATCCACTCGAAGGAGTCCGGATCCGGGTCGCCCCGCCACAGGCAGGGCGTGTCCCGGTACAGGCGCCCGAGGTCCTCCAGGAAGCGCGCGAAGGCCTGGCGGTCCGGGTCGTGCGCCAGGTGCCAGTCGAGGCTCGCGTCGTGGTTCCACTCGGTCCAGGGCGCGAGCTCGCTGCCCATGAAGAGGAGCTTCTTGCCCGGGCGCGTGTACTGGTAGGTGAGGAGCGTCCGCAGGTTGGCCAGGCGGCGCCAGGGGTCGCCGGTGAACTTCGCGAGGAGCGACCCCTTGCCGTGCACCACCTCGTCGTGGGAGAGCGGATTCACGAAGCGCTCGTGCTGCTCGTAGATCATCGCGAAGGTGAGCGAGTCGTGGTGCCAGGCCCGGTGCGCCGGATCCTTGCCGAAGTAGAAGAGCGTGTCGTGCATCCAGCCCATGTTCCACTTGAAGGTGAAGCCGAGGCCGCCCTCGGCCGCGGGGCGCGTGACGCCCGGCCACGCGGTCGACTCCTCCGCCACGGTGAAGGCGCCCGGCACCTCCGCGCGCACCACCTCGTTCAGCTCGCGCAGGAAGTCGATGGCGTCGAGGTTCTCGCGGCCCCCGAAGCGGTTCGGGACCCAGCCGCCCGGTGCGCGGCTGTAGTCGAGGTAGAGCATGGAAGCGACGGCGTCCACGCGGAGCGCGTCCACGTGGAACTCGCGCAGCCAGTAGAGCGCGTTCGCCACCAGGAAGTTCCGCACCTCGCGGCGCCCGAAGTTGAAGACGAGCGTGCCCCAGTCGGGGTGCTCGGCCAGGCGCGGATCCTCGTGCTCGTAGAGCGCCGTCCCGTCGAAGCGGCGCAGGGCGAAGTCGTCCTTCGGGAAGTGCGCCGGCACCCAGTCGAGGATCACGCCGAGGCCGTGGCGGTGGCAGGTGTCCACGAGGAAGCGCAGGTCGTCGGGCGACCCGTAGCGCGAGGTGGGCGCGTAGAACCCCGTCACCTGATAGCCCCAGGACCCGTAGAAGGCGTGCTCCGCCACGGGCAGGAGCTCCAGATGCGTGAAGCCGAAGCGGCGCGCGTGGGCCGCCAGGCGCGGCGCGATCTCGCGGTAGCCGAGCACGCGGTTCCCCTCCTCGGGCACGCGCGCCCAGGAGCCGAGGTGCACCTCGTAGATCGCGATGGGCTCGCGCGTGGGATCCCGGCGCGCGCGCCCGGCGAGCCAGTCGGCGTCCGTCCAGGCGTGGCTCGACGCCACCACGCGCGACGCGCTGCCCGGGGGCGGCTCCATCGCGAAGGCGAGGGGATCGCTCTTCAGGCGGAGGTCACCGCCCTGCGTCAAGATCTCGTACTTGTAGAGCGCGCCGGGCTCCACGCCCGGCACGAGGAGCTCGAAGATCCCCGACGCGCCGAGCGCGCGCATGGGAAACAGTCGCCCGTCCCAGCCGCAGAAGTCGCCCACCACGCTCACGCGCCGCGCGTTCGGCGCCCAGACCGCGAACCGCGTGCCGGAGACGCCGTCGGCGTGGTGCGGGTGCGCCCCCAGGGCCTGCCACAGGCGCCGGTGCGTGCCCTCGGAGAAGAGGTGCACGTCGATGTCGCCCAGCGTGGGAAGGAAGCCGTAGGGGTCCTCGCGCTCCCAGACGGCGCCGTTCGCGAAGGCGAAGCGCAGCCGGTAGCGCAGTGGCGGCGCCGCGCCGGGGAGGAAGACGGCGAACAGGCCGCCGCCGAGGGCGGTCATGAGATGGACCGCCCCGGCCCCGGTCACGCACTCCACCCCCACCGCGTCCGGATGGAACGCCCGCACCACCGCGCCCGGCTCGGACCCCGCGCGCGCGGGGTGCGCACCCAGCACCCGGTGCGGATCGCTGTGGTCGCCGCCGCGCAGGCGGTCGAGGTCCGCGGCGGCGATCCCGTCGAGGAGGACGTCCCGGGGCGCGCGCGCGCGCGCGACGCGCGTCATCGCGCCGCCTCGAACTCGAGGAGCACGAGGGAGTGCGCCACGAGGTTCACGCCCGCCTTCCGTACCGGGCGGGGCGCGGGGTGCGCGGTGTTCACGAGCTCGCGCCAGGTTCCGATCCCGGGCGGGGCCGGCAGCAGGAACAGCCGCGAGCGCGCGCCCGCGTTCAGGAGCAGCAGGAGCGTCCGGCCGCGGCTCGGGCGCCCGCGCTCGTCCAGCTCGTCCGACGCGTCGCCGTGGATCCACATGCCGAGCACCCAGTTGCGGGGATCCTGCCAATCGGCGACCGCCAGCTCCTTCCCGTCCGGCCGGAGCCAGGTGACGTCCTTCACGCCCCCGGGGCCGACGGGATCGCCCGCGAAGAAGCGCCGGCGGCGGAACACGGGGTTCTCCCGGCGGATCGCGAACACGCGCGCGGTGAAGTCGAGGAGCCTTCGCTCGGCCTCGCCCAGGTTCCAGTCGAGCCAGCTGAGCTCGTTGTCCTGGCAATAGCCGTTGTTGTTGCCGCGCTGGGTGCGGTCGATCTCGTCGCCGTGGGAGAGCATCGGGACGCCCTGGGAGAACGCGAGCGTCGCCAGGAAGTTCCGCTTCATGCGCTCGCGCATGCGCAGCACGTGGAGCTTCCCGGTCTCGCCTTCGACGCCCCAGTTGCGGGCGTGGTTCGCGTCGCTGCCGTCCGCGTTGCCCTCGCCGTTCGCCTCGTTGTGCTTGACTTCGTAGCTCACGAGGTCGTGCAGTGTGAACCCGTCGTGGCAGGTGACGAAGTTCACGCTCGCGTGGGGGCCGCGGTCGCTCGCCTGGAACAGGTCGCTCGAGCCCGAGAGGCGCGAGGCCAGGCCGGCGGCCTGGTCGTCGTCGCCGCGCCAGAAGCGGCGCACGCTGTCGCGCCAGGGGGCGTTCCACTCGGACCAGCCGGCCGGGAAGGCGCCCACCTGCCAGCCGCCGGGCGCGAGATCCCACGGCTCCGCCACGAGCTTCACGCCCGCGAGCACCGGATCCTGCTGGAGCGTGGTGAGGAAGCGGGAGTCGCGCCGGAACTCCACGGGCTCCCGGGCCAGCGTCGTCGCCAGGTCGAAGCGGAAGCCATCCACGTGCATCTCGTTCACCCAGTAGCGCAGGCTGTCCACGGCCATCTGGAGCACGCGGGGATGGGAGAGGTCCAGGCTGTTGCCGCAGCCGGTGGTGTCCACGTACTCCAGGGGCGCGTCGGGTCGCAGGCGGTAGTAGGAGGCGTTGTCGAGGCCGCGGAACACGAGCGTCGGCCCGAGGCGCCCCCCTTCGCCGGTGTGGTTGTACACCACGTCGAGGATCACCTCGATCCCCGCGCGATGGAAGGCCTTCACCATGCACTTGAACTCGAGCACCTGCTCGCCGAGGGCGCCGGTCGCGAAGCGCGGATCCGGGGCGAAGTAGCCGATCGTGTTGTAGCCCCAGTAGTTCACGAGCCCGCGCCGCACGAGCGGGCCGTCCACGGCCACGTGGTGCACGGGCAGCAGCTCCACCGCGGTCACGCCGAGCCCGCGCAGATGGTCGAGGATCGGCTCGGAGACGAGGCCCAGGTACGTGCCGCGCAGCCGCTCCGGCACCCCCGGATGGCGCACGGTCATGCCCTTCACGTGGCACTCGTAGATCAGCGTCGCGCTCCAGGGCGTGCGCGGGGGGCGGTCGTCTCCCCAGCTGAAGGCGGTGTCCACGACCAGGCAGCGCGGCACGAAGGGCGCGCTGTCTTCGCTGCTGAAGGAGAGGTCCTGCGCGGAGTCGTCCGGACGGAAGCCGAGCTGCGGGTCGCACCAGGCGACGGGCCCGGAGAGCGCCTTGGCGTAGGGATCGAGCAGGAGCTTGTGGGGGTTGAAGCGGTGACCGCGCTCGGGCTCGTAGGGTCCGTGCACCCGGTAGGCGTAGAGCTGGCCGGGGCGCAGGTCCGGGAGGTACGCGTGCCAGACGCGGCCGCTCCGCTCGCGGAGCGCCACGCGCTGCGACTCGCGCGGCGCCCCCGGCGCATCGAAGAGGCAGAGCTCCACCGCGCTCGCGTGCTCGGAGAAGAGCGCGAAGTTCACGCCCTCGCCGTCCCAGGTGGCGCCGAGGGGGTGGGGGGAGCCGGGCCAGACGCGCATCACCGTCGCGGGTCCGCTCAGCGGTCCCGCGGCTCCTCGTCCCAGCGCACGGCGAGGACGGCCAGGGTGACCCGGCCCTTCGGGCGCTCCACCAGGACCTCGTCGCCCTCCTCGCGGCCGAGCAGCGCGCGGCCGAGCGGCGACTCGAGGCTGATGCGCCCGGCGGCGGGGTCGGACTCGTCCGGGCCCACGATCCGGTAGGTGGCGCGCTTGCCCTCGTCGTCCTCCACCGTGACCCGCGCGCCGAAGTAGGCGCGGCCGGCGTCGGCGGGCTCCGGGCGGACGACGGTGAGCTCGTCGAGGCGCTTCGAGAGGAAGCGGATGCGCCGGTCGATCTCGCGCAGGCGCCGCTTGCCGTAGATGTACTCGGCGTTCTCCGAGCGGTCTCCGAGCTCGGCGGCGGCGGTCACCTCGCGGGTCACGCGGGGACGCTCGACCTTCCAGAGCTCGTCGAGCTCGCGCTCGAGGCGGTGGAAGCCCTCGGGCGTGATGTAGCGCGGCCCGCTCCGCGCGCCCTCGTCGTCCTCCGAGCCCATCACGGCAGGATGGGAGGCCGGGCCGCGGCGGTCAATCGCGTCGAGCCGGCTGCCCCGCGCCCGGGCCAGCGAGAATCTCGTGTGTTGGATTCGATCTTAGAGACTAAGTATATGATTTATAAAATGAATTAACAATTTTTTTATGGATTCGGACTTGGGCCAGAGCTTCAGCCTCAGGACGCTCTCGGCCTCCCAGCCCCCAGGATTGCGCGCGACCTGCCGAAAAGGGGGCAGGAGGGCTGCGTGGCAGACAGGGGCGGCGTGGAGGGCGGGCCGAGACCGCCCGTGCGGGCGATCGTGCTCTCGGGGGGCGGCGCACGCGGGGCCTACGAGGCGGGCGTGCTCGCGTACCTCCTCGGCGAGGTGCCGAAGCGCCTCGGACGTCCCGTCCGGCCCGACCTCGTGCTCGGCACCTCGGTGGGCGCGATCCACGCCTGCTTCCTCGCCGCCACCGCGCACCTCGGCCCCGAGCGCGTGAAGCGCCTGCGCGACACCTGGCAGCGCATGCGCTTCGACGA
>DASRUS010000248.1:0-12290 GCA_035687825.1 Myxococcota bacterium
CAGGCCGCCACGGGCTACCGCACGAGTTCACGCAGCTGCGCGGACACGATCGTGGTACTGGTGCTGATTCGGTTGGCGGCCGAGCCACGAGCGACGACCCCCTCGGCAGCCGGCGGCGCATCTCGGATGCGCGCGACCCGAGAGAGCCCCGCCCCGATCCGCATCACACGAGCCTGCGGATCTCCTCCTCGTCGAGCCCCGCCTCGCGCAGGATCGCCTCGGCGTCCGCGTGCAGATCCGAGATCGGGTTCGGCGCGCCGAGGCGCACGCCCTCGATCCGGAAGGGCGGCCCCACCGTCTCGAAGCTGCCGGCGCTCGCGTGCTCGATCTCCTGGATGTAGCCGAGCGCGCGCGCCTGGGGATCGTCGATCGCCTCGTCGATCCGGTTCACGGGCGACCAGATGAGCCCTGCGGCGTCGAAGCGCGGTCGCCACTCCTCGAGCGACCGCGCGGCGAGCACCTTCTCCAGCTCCGCGATGAGCGCCGGGGCGTTTCGCGAGCGCTCGAAGGGATCCGCGAAGCGCACGTCGTCGCGCAGGTCCGGACGCTCGATCGCCGCGCAGAACGGCGTCCAGTAGCGGTTCGCGTCGATCATCACGAAGAGCACCCAGCGCCCGCCCGCGACCTCGTAGCTGTTCCACAGCGGGTTCGGGGCGATGCGCCGATCGTGACGCTTCGGCGACTGGCGCGTGACGAGCGCGGTGGACAGGTCGGCGCCGAGGATGTGGAAGCCCGTCTGCAGCAGCGACACGTCCACGTAACGACCCTGTCCCGTCGCGTCCACCAGGCGCAGCGCGGCGAGGATCCCGCACACCAGGTTCGAGGCCGCCGCGTGATCCCCCACGCCCGGGCGCAGCATCGACGGCGGCACACCCTCGTCGCGCATCACGTCCATCATTCCCGTGCGCGCCCAGTAGGCCGCGTAGTCGAAGGCGGGGCGGTCCGCCTCGTCGCCGCCGAATCCGTAGCCGCTGATCGCGCCCATCACGAGCCGCGGGTAGCGCGCGAGCAGGCTCTCGTGATCGAGGCCGTACTTCTGGCGCCTCGCCGGGAGGAGATTCGTGATGAAGACCTCCGCGCGAGCCAGCATCCGCACGAGGGCGTCGCGCGCTTCGGGACGCACCAGATCGAGGATGATGGAGCGCTTGCCGCGGTTGTCCATCTGGAAGGGCGGGAACTCCGGGAACTCGGTGTCGTAGCCCGCGTACTTGAGCCGGCTGCGCCGGTAGATCTCGCCCTTGGGCGGGAGCTCGACCTTGATCACCTCGGCCCCGAGGTCGGCGAGCAGCGCGCCGGCCGCGGGCACGGCGACGTAGTGGGCGACCTCGACCACGCGGATCCCTGCGAGGGGCAGGCTCATGCTGGCTTCCTCCCGGCGCGCTCGAGCGTACCACGCCGCTCGCCGCGGGATCCCGCCCGGCGGCCGCGCCCGCCGGGGCCGGCGCCCGCTCGCAGCGCGCGCCCGCCGGGCCGAAGCCGTGCGCCGCGAGCGTGCGGCCGAGGCCCACGAGCACCGCCCCGTCGCGACCCGTCCACCAGAGCGAGGCGAGCGCCGCGCGCACGCGCGCGACGCTCGCGGGGTGGGGCCAGCCGAAGCGGCCGCCGCAGGGCGCCGACGCCACCGCCAGCTCCGGGTCCACCGCGGCCAGGAGGTCTGACGAGGAGGAGCCGCCGCTCCCGTGGTGCGGCAGCAGGAGCACGTCCGCGCGCAGGTCCGCACCCGTGGCGACGAGCTCCGCCTCGGCTGAGCGGCTCACGTCGCCCGCGAGGAGCACGCGCCGCCCGCCCACCTCCACGCGAACCACGAGGGAGCCGTCGTTGCGCGAGGCGAGCTCGGAGATGCGCGGCGGCCAGAGAGGCGTCACGCGCAGGTCGCCGAGCGCGGCCACCGCGTCCCCCGCGCCCCGCTCGAGGACCGGCACGCCCGCGCGGCGAGCCGCCTCGCGGAGCGGCGCGAAGTCGGGATCCGTGCCGGCGCCCAGGGGAAGCCAGACGCTTCCAACCGGGACCCGGCCGACCAGCGCGGGCAGGCCGCCGCGATGGTCGAGGTCCGCGTGGCTCGCGATCACGAGGTCGAGGCGCTCGACGCCGAGGGCCGCGAGCGCGGGCGCCACCACCGAGCGGCCGAGATCGAAGCGACCGGGGAGCGCCGTGCCGCCGTCCACGAGGAGCGCGCCTTCGCGGCCCTGCACGAGCACCGCGTCGCCCGCGCCCACGTCGAGGATCACGAGGCGCGGCGGCTCGGGCGCCAGCGGGGTCGCGGGCGCGGCGCAGAGCAGCGCGACCCCGGCGACCGACGCTCCGACCCGGAGCAGCCGGCTTCGCGCGGCGAGCCCGGCGAGGGCGAGGACGCCCGCGCAGGCGAGGACGACCGGCCCCGGCGCGGGAGCCAGCGGCGCTGCGGGCAAATGGCGCGCCAGCGCGCGCACGGCCGCGAGGGTCCAGTCCGCCGGCGGGAGCGCCACGGCGAGCACGGGCCCGAGCGCCGCCGGCGAACCGCCCGCGACGAGGGCCGCGCCGAGGGAGAGGGGGAGCACGATCCAGCCCGTCCACGGCACGGCGACCAGGTTCACGACGAGGGCGAGGGGGGCCACGACTCCCAGGTGGAACGCGGCGAGGGGCGCGGTCGCGAGGATCGCGCTCGCCGAGGGGGCCAAGAGGTCTGCGACCCGGTCGCGCACGCGGGCCCCCGCCGCCGAGGGATCCCGGCGCGGTCGCGCGGCGAGCACGAGCGCCGCGCTCGCCGCGAAGGACATCTGCGCACCCGCGTCGAAGAGGGCTTCCGGCTCGCCCGCCAGGATCACGAGGGCGGCCAGGGCGAGGGGATGGCCGCGGCGGGCCGGTCGCGTCCGCGCCACGGACACCGCCGTCGCGAGGACGATCACGAGGGCGCGACGCACCGGCACGTCGAAGCCGGCGAGGAGCGCGTGCGCCACCGCGAGCGCCGCGGCGAGGACCAGCGCCTGGGTGCGCACGTCGAAGCGCGCGGCGAGCGCGGTGGAGCGCACGAGGATCCGCCGCGCGATCGCGAAGACGAGGGCGGCCAGCATGGCGAGGTTCAGCCCGGAGACCGCGAGGAGGTGCGAGATGCCGAGCACCGCGAAGCCCTCGCGGATCTCCGGGCCGAGGCCCGCGCGCTCGCCGAGGGAGAGCGCGGCGAGCAGCGCGCCGCCCTCGCCGCGCGCCTCGAGCCGCTCGGCGGCGCGTCTGCGCAGCGCGTGGAGCCGCGCCAGTGGGCGCGGACCTTCGTGGTCCACGACGCGCGCGTGAAGCCGGGGGTGCACCAGGCGCCCGACCGCCCCGACGCCCGCGCGCGCGAGCCGGCGCTCCTGGCCCCGGCCGCCGGGGTTGTGCCGGTCCCGGGGCGCGCGCAGCCGCACGCGCGCGCGCACGCGATCCCCCGGCAGCGCGCGCTCGAGGGATCCGACACCGGGAGGTGTCGGGGATCCGGCCAGGTGCACGCGCGACGGGGCGCGGGCCGCGGGGGGATCGAGGCTCCGCACGCCGTGCAGCTCCACGCGGAACGACCCGCCACGTCGCGCCACGGCGCCCACCGTGCCTTCGAGCGTCGCCAGGAGCTCGGCCCCGGGCCGCGCCTCGGCCGCGGCCTCGAGCTGCCGGGCGAGGCGCGCGCCGCCGGCGCAGAGGGCGGCGAGCAGCAGCGCGAACGCGCGCGCCCGGGGGCGCCGTCGCGCCGCGAGGGCGCCGGCGAGGAGCACGGCCCCGCCGGCGGCGGCGAGCGTCCCGGGGACGCGGGCGCGGTCGGCGACGAAGATGCCGAGCGCGTACGCGAGCGCGAGGGCGGGAAGACCGGGCAGGGACGCGGCCGCCGGGGACCGGGGCCGCGGATCCTACCGGAGCTTCGGGGCCGCTCCTAGTGGAGCGTGTGACCCCGCGAGGATCCCGTCTGCGTGCGCATGCGGGCGAGGTAGGCATCGAGGATGCGCAGCGCCTCCTCGAGCTTGCGGAGCTCCCCCGCGAAGCCCGCCATGAGCCGCTGGAGCTCGTCGAGCTCCGCCGCCGCCCTCGCCTCGGAGCCTTCCTTGCCCGGGCCCGCCTTGGAACGCATCGCCAGCCTCCTCGCGCCTCGGTCGCTCGCTCTCGCGACCGCACCCGCCTAGGAGAGCAAGATCGGTGCCATCGGACGGGACGTGAGAGATCTCGACTCAACCCATCGAATAAAAACCGGAATTCACCGACCGGAAACCGTGGACGAGGGACACCCGGGAGAGCAGGCGGGTCGGTCGCGACGCCCTCCGTGGGAAGTGGACTTCCCTGTTCGCGAGATGAGCGGCGAAGCCGGGCGGAGCTACTCCCGCCACGGCTGCGGAACGCCCGCGCGGTCCGCCTCGACCTCGAGCTCGACGACCTGCCCTTCGAGCTTCTCGCGCTCCGCCGTGAGGTCGTCGAGCAGCCGCGTGTGCGCCGGCGTGAGACGCGCCATGCGCGCGTCCACGACGGCGATGCGCTGCTGGAGCTGGCTGAAGGCGATGCGCCACTCGGACTCGCTCCGCCCGCCGCGCAGCCAGCCTTCCTCGGCGAGCTGGTTCGGTCGCAGGGTCACGAGGCCCGCGGCGGGATCCACGTGGTAGCTGAAGCGGTTGAAGAACGAGAGGCCGAGGAGGCCCACGGGCATCTGGTCGCTCACGCTCGCCGAGACGCCCTCGGCCCGCGCCCCGCCCAGATCGATCGATTCGAGGACCACGACGGGCGCCTCCACGATCCCGTTCGCCGTCTGGTAGAGCTGCGTGCGCGTGGACTCGGTGATGGCGAGGCCGAGCCGGTCCGCGACCGCGCGGGGGATCACCACGTCGCTCGCCCCGGTGTCCACCAGGAACGCTGCGTTCACGCGCCCGTTGAGGGTCGCCACCACGCGCAGGGACGTGCCCGCGCGCTCGACGGGGACCGTGTACACGGCGTCGCCGTCGCGCGCCCCCGGGCGCGGTGTGCGCCGCGCGCTGCGCGTGGGGCCCTCGATGCGCTGGAGGCGGTCCTGCTCCGGCGCGGTGGCCGCGTCGGCCTCGGCCTGCGCGCGGTGGCGCGCCGGGACCTGGCTCGCGTCCGAGGTCGCGTGGAGCCGCCCCTCCTCGTCCGTCCAGCGATAGATCTGACCCTCGCTCGGGGCGGCGACGAGCCACGCGAGGAGCGACGCGAAGCCGAGCCAGGCGCGCATGCACGGAGCCTCCGGGCCGAGGGATCGACCGGCCGGGCGCCGCGCTTGAAGAGGCTGGGCCCGGGAGACTCGCCCGGGGTCCTACTCGGCGTCCGGCGCTGCAGGCTCGGCGGGGCTCGCCGCGAAGAAGCGTCGCAGGGCCTCCACGTCCCGGGCCGAGAGGCCCGGGACCGCGGCCAGCGCCTCGGCGCTCGCCTCGCGCACCGCGCGCAGCGATCCCAGCTGACGGAGCAGCGCGCGCCGCTTCTTGGGGCCGATGCCCGGGATCTCCTCCAGCACCGAGCGCAGATGGGTGCGCTGGCGCAGGTCGCGCTGGAACTCGATGGCGAAGCGGTGCGCCTCGTCCCGGATCTTCTGGAGCAGCAGGAGCCCGCGCGAGCTCGGCGGGAGGAGCACCGGGTTCGCCCGACCAGGCAGGAACAGGCGCTCGGCCTTGAGCCCGCCCGAACGCTTCACCCGGGGCGAGGGCGACTCCCGGTCCCGCTCCTTCGCGATCCCGACGCAGTCCGCTTCGACCCCGGCGTCGCGCAGCGCCGCCACCACCACGCCGAGCTGGCCCCGGCCGCCGTCCACGAGGAAGAGGTCCGGGAGCGGCTCGCGCTCGCGCCGGGCGAGGCGCCGCAGCATCACCTCGCGCAGGCACGCGAGATCGTCGCCGGCGCGCGCGTCGCGGATCCGGTAGTGGCGCCAGTCGCGATTCACCGGCTCCGCGGCCTCGAACACGACCCGGCTCGCCACGGCGAGCGTGCCCCCGAGGTTCGAGACGTCGTAGCACTCGACGCGGCGCGGCAGCCGCGCCAGACCGAGCTCCGCCTGGAGCTCGCCCAGGGCCGCTCCCACGCTCTCCCGGCTCTGCACGCGACGCGCCAGGGAGAGCTCCGCGTTCGCGCGGGCCGCCTCCACGAGCTCGCGCGTCGTGCCGCGCCGGGGCGCCCGCAGCCCCACGCGCCGCCCCGCCCGTTCGAGGAGCAGCGCCTCGAGGGCGCCCTCGTCTTCCACGTCCACCGAGGTGAGCACCTCCCCGGGCACCTCGCGCGCGTCGGCGTCGCCGTAGTACTGGCCCAGGAACGAGCTCATCACGTCGCCGTCGTCCAGGCGCACGTCCGAGAAGCCGTAGCTCACGCCGTCCGCGACGCGGCCCGCGCGCACGTGGAAGACCTGCACCTCGATCTCGCCCCCGTCGCGGGCCAGGCCGAAGACGTCGCGGTCCACCTCGCGCTCGTCCACGATGCGCTGGCGCTCGAGCGTCTGGCGCACCGCGCCGATGCGGTCGCGCACGCGCGCGGCCTCCTCGAAGCGCTCCGCGGCCGCGGCCTCGGCCATGCGCCGCTCGAGCTCCGCCACGAGCTCCGAGGAGCGCCCGCGCAGGAAGAGCTCCGTGCCCCGCACGAGGGCGCTGTAGCCCGCTTCGTCCACCAGGCCGCAGCACGGCGCCGCGCAGCGGGCCATCTCGTGCTCGATGCACGGCCGGCCGCGCCGGGCGTAGTCGCGGAACACGGGATCGCTGCAGGAGCGCAGCGGGAAGATCCGGCGGAGCTGCGACAGGGACTCGCGCATCGCCGAGCTCGAGGTGTAGGGGCCGAAGTAGAGCGCGCCGTCGCTGCGGAAGCGCCGCACCTGGGTGAGCCGGGGCCAGGGCTCCTTCGGATCGAGCCGCAGCGCGAGGTACTGCTTGTCGTCGCGCAGCCGCACGTTGTAGGGCGGGCGGTGCCGCTTGATGAGCTCGTTCTCGAGGAGCAGCGCGTCCTTCACGCTCGGCGTCACGAGCACGTCCACGTCCGCGATCTCGGTCACCAGCCGGGGGATGCGCACGCGCCCGTCGCCCCCGCTCAGGTACGAGCGCACCCGGGCGCGCAGGTTCTGCGCCTTGCCGACGTACAAAACCTTGCCGCGCTCGTTCTTGAAGAGGTAGACGCCGGGGGCGGTGGGAAGCGCGTCGCTGCGCTCGTCGAGGGACACTAGCCGCGACCCAGGAGCTCCGACTCGAGGGCGTGGATGCGGTCCCGCAGACCGGCGGCGCGCTCGAACTCGAGCTCCCGCGCCGCCTCCTGCATCTCGCGGCGCAGCCCGTCCAGGAGCGCGGGGATCTCGTGGGCGGGGATCTGCCCCTCGCCCTTCGCCTCGGCGCGCTTCGGCACGGTCACGTAGTCCTGGTTCCAGATCGAGTCGCGCAGGCTCGAGATGCGCTTCACGATGGAGGTGGGCGTGATGCCGTGCTCCTGGTTGTAGCGCACCTGGAGCTCGCGCCGGCGGTCCGTCTCCTCGAGCGTCGCGCGGATCGAGTCGGTGGTCCGGTCGGCGTAGAGGATCACGTGGCCGTTCAGGTTACGCGAGGCGCGCCCGATCGTCTGGATGAGCGAGCGCGTCGAGCGCAGGAAGCCCTCCTTGTCGGCGTCGAGGATCCCCACCAGCGAGACCTCCGGGATGTCGAGGCCCTCGCGCAGCAGGTTGATCCCCACCAGCACGTCGAAGGCCCCCTCCCGGAGCTCCCGGATGATCTCGGTGCGCTCGATGGTCTGGATGTCGCTGTGCAGATAGCGCACCCGCACGCCGTGCTCGCCGTAGTACTCGGTCAGCTCCTCGGCCATGCGCTTGGTGAGCGTGGTGACGAGCACGCGCTCGGCCGCGGCCACGCGCTTGCGGATCTCGCCGAGCAGGTCGTCCACCTGCCCCGCCGCCCGGCGCACCTCCACGCTGGGATCCGCCAGGCCCGTGGGGCGGATGATCTGCTCCACCACGACGCCCTTGGATCGCTCGAGCTCCCAGTCGCCGGGGGTCGCCGAGACGAACACCGCCTGGCGCACCCGCTCCTCCCACTCCTCGAAGCGCAGCGGCCGGTTGTCCAGGGCCGAGGGCAGCCGGAAGCCGAACTCGACCAGCGTCTCCTTGCGGTTGCGATCGCCCCGGTACATGCCGCCCACCTGGGGCACCGTCACGTGCGACTCGTCGGCGAAGAGCAGGAAATCGTCCGGGAAGTAGTCGAAGAGGGTGAAGGGCGACTCGCCCGGGGCGCGCCCGTCCAGCCAGCGCGAGTAGTTCTCGACGCCGTGGCAGAAGCCCATCTGCTCCAGCATCTCGCAGTCGTAGAGCGTGCGCTGCTCCAGGCGCTGCGCCTCGAGGAGCTTCTGCGCGCCGCGCAGCTCGGCGAGGCGCTCCTGGAGCTCGCCCCGGATCCCCTCCACCGCGCGCTTGAGCGTCCCCTCCGTCGCCACGTAGTGGCTCGCGGGGTAGATCATCGCCCGCTGCGGGCGCCCCACCACCTTGCCGCGCAGGGGGTCGATCTCGGCCAGCCCCTCCACCTCGTCGCCGAAGAACTCGACGCGCAGCGCGCGCTCACTCTCGTACTGCGGGAAGACCTCCACCACGTCGCCGCGCACCCGGAAGGTGCCCCGATGGAAGTCCACGTCGTTGCGCTCGTAGAGCATGTCCACCAGCCGGCGCAGGAACGCGTCGCGCGAGAGCGGCATGCCCGCCTCGAGGTACACGTGCATGGAGCCGTAGGTCTCGGGGGCGCCCAGACCGTAGATGCAGGACACGCTCGCCACCACGAGCACGTCGCGCCGGGTCAGCAGCGAGAAGGTCGCCGAGTGGCGGAGCTTGTCGATCTCGTCGTTGATCGAGGCGTCCTTCTCGATGTACGTGTCCGTGGTCGGGATGTACGCCTCGGGCTGGTAGTAGTCGTAGTACGAGACGAAGTACTCGACCGCGTTCTCGGGGAAGAGCTGCTTGAACTCCGTGAAGAGCTGAGCGGCCAGCGTCTTGTTCGGCGCCATGACCAGCGTGGGGCGGCTGAGCTTCTCCACCACGCACGCCATGCTGAAGGACTTCCCGCTGCCCGTGACGCCGAGCAGCGTCTGCCAGCGGTCGCCGCGCGAGAGACCCTCCACGAGCTCCGCGATGGCCCGGGGCTGATCGCCCCGGGGCTCGAACTCGGAGACGAGCCGGAAGCCGCCCGCCTCGCCGGGGTCGATGCGCCCCCGGCGGCGGGGCGGGCCCGCGTCCGCGACGACCGACGCGCCCGGGTCCGGCGACCCCGTCTCGGACTTCCCCAGCCTGCGCCGTGCCGGGCTCATGCCTTCCTCCTCCACCTCGGCCCCTGCGGCGTGTCCTCGATCGCGATGCCTTCGGTATCGAGCTCGCCGCGGATGCGGTCCGCCGCGGCGAAGTCCTTCGCTCGCCGCGCGCGCTCGCGCTCCGCCACGAGGGCGTCGATGCGGGGATCGCTCTCCTGCGCCGCGTCCCGGGGCACGCCGCTCGCGAGGTCGAGCCCCAGCCAGGCGTCGAACTCGAGGAGCAGCGCCCGGCGCTCCGCCGGGGCGAGGCTCTCGCTCCGCGCCACGTCCCACGCCACCGCGAGGGCGCGCGGGGCGTTGAGATCGTCGCACACGGCCTCCCGGAACCGCGCGCGCTGCGGCGCGATCCGCTCGTCGCGCGCCTCGCCCTCCGCCTCGCGCACCTCCACGGCCTGGCCCAGCAGCCGGCGGTAGCCCGTGGCCGCGGCCGCCATGGCCTCGTCCGTGTAGAGCTGCTGCTGGCGGTAGTGCGCCTGGAGCAGGAAGTAGCGGTACGCGAGGGGCTCGTAGCCGGCGGCGACGAGGTCGTCGAGCACGAGCACGTTCCCGGTCGACTTGGCGATCTTCTCGCCGCGGAACAGGATCCAGTCGTGGTGCATCCACACCCGGACCCAGGGGTGCACGTCGAGGGCGCACTCGCTCTGGGCGAGCTCGTTCGTGTGGTGCACGGGCAGGTGCTCCACGCCCCCCGTGTGGATGTCGAAGCGGCGGCCCAGGTATTCGGTGCTCATGGCCGAGCACTCGATGTGCCAGCCCGGGAAGCCCCGCCCCCAGGGCGAGTCCCACTCCTGCTGGCGCCGCACGCCGGCGGGGGCGAGCTTCCAGAGCGCGAAGTCCGCCGGGTTCCGCTTGCCCGCCACCTCGCCGATGCGCGCCCCCTCGCGCTGCGCCGCGAGGTCGAGCCGCGCGAGCTCCGCGTAGCGCGGGAACTTCGAGGTGTCGAAGTAGAGGCCGTCCCCCTCGATCCGGTAGGTGTAGCCCTTCTCCTCGAGCGCGCGGACCATCGCGATCTGCTGGGGGATGTGCTCGGTCGCCCGGCAGAGCACGTCCGGGTCCCGGATGTTCAGGAGGCGCCGATCGCGCAGCCAGAGCTCCGTGTACTCGCGCGCGATGTCCTGCGCGCGCCGCCCCGTCCGCGCCGCGGCGCGCTCCATCTTGTCCTCGCCCAGGTCGGCGTCGTCCGTCAGGTGGCCCACGTCCGTCACGTTGATCACGTGGGTGACGCGCAGCCCCACGAGCCGCAGCCCTCGCACCAGGAGATCGGCGAACAGCACCGAGCGCAGGTTCCCGATGTGCTGGCGCGAGTAGACCGTGGGCCCGCAGGTGTAGACGCGCGCGTGGCCCGGCTCGATCGGTTCGAAGACCTGCTTGCGCCGCCCGAGGGAGTTGAAGAGCACGAGCTCAGCCACGCGGACTCCCCCGGCCGGGGTCGCGCTCGCCGAGGAGCACGACCGCCTGGGCGGCGATGCCCTCGCCCCGCCCGATCGCGCCGAGGCCGTCCGTGCTCGTCGCCTTCACGTTCACGCGCTCGGCGGCGATGGCGAGGGTGCGGGCGATCTCCTTCTCCATCGCCTCGAGGTGCGGGGCGAGCCGCGGCGCCTGGGCCACGACGGTCGCATCCACGTTCTCCACGGCGAACCCCGCGGCGCGCACGCGGGCCGCCACGCGCGCCAGGATCTCGCTGCTCGCGATCCCGGCGAGGGCGGGATCCGACGACGGGAAGTGGCGCCCGAGATCGCCCTCGCCGAGGGCGCCGAGCAGCGCGCTCGCGATCGCGTGCAGCAGCACGTCCCCGTCGGAGTGCCCCGCGAGCCCGCGCTCGAAGGGGATCGCGACCCCGCCGAGGACGAGGGCCCTCCCCGCCACCAGGGCGTGCGCGTCGATCCCCTGACCGATCCTCACCGCGCCGCTCCCCGCGCCGCGGCGCGTTCGCGCAGCCGGGCCTCGGCCAGCACCAGATCCTCGGGGAACGTGATCTTGAGATTCGCCGGGTCCCCCTCCACGACCCGCACCGGAAGCCCGAGCCGCTCCACGAGCTGCGCGTCGTCGGTGCCGAGGAAGCCGTCGGCCTCGGCCTTGGCGAGCGCCTCCGCGAGCCAGTCGCGGCGGAAGACCTGGGGCGTCTGCGCCGCCCAGCACTCGTCCCGGGGCGGCGTCTCCACCACGCGCCCCCCGCGCACGCGCTTCAGCGTGTCGCGCACGCGCACCGCGAGGAGCGCCGCGCCGTGCTCGCGCGCCGCGGCCACCACGCGCGCCACGTCGGCGGCGCGCACGAGCGGCCGTGCGGCGTCGTGGACCGCGACGAACGAGACGTCCCCGGGGAGGGCCCGCAGCCCCGCGCGCACCGAGTCCTGGCGCTCCGCGCCCCCCGCCACGGCGGCCGCGAGGCGCGGGATCGCGCCGAGCTCCGCGCCCCAGCGCGCGAGGCCCGCCAGCTCCTCCGCCGGCACCACGGGCACGAGCCGATCGAGGGCGGGGCACGCGGCCAGCGCCTCGAGCGCGTGGAGCAGGATCGGGCGGCCGAGCAGGGGAACGAAGGCCTTGGGAGCGTCCGTCCCGAGCCGTTCCCCCCGGCCGGCCCCGAGGACCAGGGCTGCGACGCTCATGCGGCCAGCATAGCGCGGGTCCGCGTTGCTACCGTGCTCGCCGAGGAGGAGTCAGGCATGCCGCGCCGAAGGTGCCGATCCACGCTCTCGAGCTCGATCGCCGCGGGGCTCCTGCTCGCCCTGGTCTCCGGGGTTCCCGCGCGCGGGCAGGACGAACCGCAGCAGCCGGCCCCGGCGCCGGAGGCGGCGGTCCCCCCCACGCTCCACGGAAGCCTCTCGCTCTCCCTCGACGACGCCATCGCCATGGGGATCGAGAACAACCTCGACGTCCAGATCGTGAGGCATCAGCCCTTCATCCTCGAGCAGGACGAGCGCATCGCCGAGGGCGCGTACGATCCGACGCTCTTCTCGGACTTCACGTACTCGAGCGACGAGATTCCCATCGCGTCCTCCCTCCAGGCCCAGACCGACCTCCAGCAGCGGGACACGAACGGCCAG
>DASRUS010000249.1:0-10725 GCA_035687825.1 Myxococcota bacterium
CGACGCGACGCTCGAGCTCGCGGACGGGAAGCTCCGCGCCCCCGCCCTCACGGTCGAAGGGCCCTGGCTGCGCGCGCTCGCGAGCGTCGAGATCGACGCCGTGAACGAGCCGCACCCGACCGACTCCGTGGTGGCGGTCTACTTCTTCCGCACGCTCGACGACGTGATCTCCCTCTTTCCGATCCTGAACCGCGTGCTGCTCGGCGAGGACGCGAACCTGATCAGCGCCTACTTCGCGCTGCGCGGCCCGCTAGGCCACCCGGAGGCGCGGCTCATCCCGGTGAAGACGCTCTCGGCGGGGCCCGCGAGCTTCGTGCTCGAGGGGTTCCCCGCCTTCGTGCGCGGCGGGCTCGGCGTGCTGCGCTCGGTGCTCACGCCCGGTCCCGCCCCGAGCGCCCCGGACGTCGCGGGCGAGCGCGCCGACTCGTGAGCCCCGCCCGCGCCGGCTCCGCGCAGCGCAGCGCGCCGCCGCCGGGCGCGCGGGCGAAGCTCGTGTCGCGACGCCGCGCGCGCGAGCTCGTGCGCCGCGCGCAGCGCCGGGGCGAGCGCGTCGTCTTCACCAGCGGCTGCTTCGACCTGCTGCACGTGGGCCACGTGCGGAGCCTCGAGCAGGCCCGCGGCTTCGGCGAGCGCCTCGTGGTGGGCGTCAACTCCGACGCCTGCGTGCGTCGGATGAAGGGGCCCGAGCGGCCCAGCGTCCCGGCCCGGCAGCGCGCCGAGGTGCTGGCCGCGCTCGCCTGCGTGGACCTCGTGGTGGTGTTCCCGGAGGCGACGCCGCGCCAGATCCTGGCGGCGCTCGGGCCCGACGTGTACGCGAAGGGCGGCGACTGGCCGCTCGCCGTGCTCCGCGCGCAGGACCTGCCGCCGGGCTTCGCGGGCCGCGTGGTGCGCCTGCGCCAGGTGCCCGGCGTGCGCACCAGCCGGATCCTGGAGCGGCTGCGCCGAAACGCGCCGGGGGCCGGGGGCGTCTCCAGCGGGTAGAGTGACGGTGATGGACGAGGCCGAGGCGACGCTCGAGCGGCTCCAGGTCGCCGTGGGGCGCGTGGTGGTGGGCCAGCGCCCCCTCGTGGAAGGCCTGCTGATGGGTCTGCTCTCCGGCGGACACGTGCTCGTCGAGGGCGTGCCCGGCCTCGCGAAGACGACCGCGGTACGCACGCTCGCCCAGGCGCTCGGCCTCGGCTTCCGGCGCATCCAGTTCACGCCCGACCTGCTGCCGGGCGACCTCGTGGGAACGCCGGTCTACCTGCCCGACGAGCGGCGCTTCGAGGTGCGGCTCGGTCCGCTCTTCACGCCGGTGCTGCTCGCCGACGAGATCAACCGCGCGCCCGCCAAGGTGCAGTCCGCGCTGCTCGAGGCCATGGAGGAGCGACAGTCGACGATCGGGGAGACGACCTTCCGCCTGCCCGAGCCCTTCTTCGTGATGGCGACGCAGAACCCGATCGACCTCGAGGGCACCTACCCGCTGCCCGAGGCCCAGATCGACCGTTTCCTGCTGAAGCTCGTGGTGGACTACCCCGGCGCCGACGAAGAGCGCGAGATCGTGCTGCGCGACGCGCTCGAGCGGAGGCCCGTGGAGCCCGTGGCGAGCGCGGCGGAGGTGGCGGCGCTCGTGCGCGCCGCCGCCGGGGTGCACGTCGCGACGAGCGTGGTGGACTACGCGGTGCGCCTCGCGCGAGCCACGCGCGATCCCGCGGCCGTGGGCGTGCGCCTGCCCGGGGCGCAGGAGCGGAGCAACGGGCCCGTCACGGTGGGCGCCTCGCCGCGCGCCTCGATCTTCCTGGTGCGCGCGGCTCGCGCCCGGGCGCTCCTCGACGGGCGCCGCTTCGCCACGCCGCACGACGTGAAGCGCGTGGCGCGCGACGTGCTCCGCCACCGCGTGCTCGTGAGCTACGAAGCCGAGGCGGACGGCATCCGCCCGGAGTCCGTGGTGGAAGCGGTGCTCGGCGCGGTCGAGGCGCCGTAGACGAGGATCCGACGCGTCCGTATGAAGGACCGGCAAGCGCCGAAGGCGCGCGCAGTGAGCCGCAGGCGAGCGGAGGGCGGGTGGGCCAGCCTCGAGCCGGACCGGGACCCGCAGCTCGTGCGCGCGGCGCGGCTGCTCGCGGTGCGGTCGCGCCGTGCCGCGGCGAGCCCCTTCGCCGGAGCCTACACCAGCGCGTTTCGGGGAGGCGGGCTCGAGTTCGAGGAGTCGCGACCGTACGCTCCCGGGGACGACGTGCGCCACATGGACTGGAACGCGACCGCGCGCACCGGCACACCGTTCCTGAAGCGCTTCCGCGAGGAGCGCGACCAGACGCTGCTGCTCCTCCTCGACGTCTCGGCGTCCATGGGCTTCGGGAGCGCGGGGCGCACGAAGGCGGCGCTCGCCGCGCACACGGCGGCGCTGCTCGCCGCCGCGGCCGGCTTCGCGGGCGACCGCGTGGGGCTCGTGGCGTTCGCAGACCGCGTGGAGCTCGAGCTGCCCGCCCGTCGCGGCGACGCGCACGTGTGGAGCGTGGTGCGCGCCGCGGTCGGCGCGACCGCCGGGAGCCGCGGCGCCACCCGCCTGGCAACCGCCCTCGGCCGCGTGGAGGCGCTCGCGAAGCACCGCGCCATCGTCGTCCTCCTCTCGGACTTCCGCGACGAGGCGCTCCTCGCGGAAGTCGCCGCGCACGCTGGCGCGCGCGTGCGTCTCGCCTCCCTCGCCCGCCGCCACGACGTCGTCGCCGCCGTGGTCCTCGATCCGCGGGAGGAGGAGCTCCCGGCGAGCGGGCCGCTGCGCCTCGTGGACGCCGAGCGCCCGGGCCGTCCCCTCGTGATCGACGCGAGCTCGAAGGTCGTGCGCGCGCGCTACCGCGCCGCGTGTCTCGCCCGCCGCCGCGCCCTCGAGCGCCGCCTGCGCGCGGACGGCGCCGATCTGCTCAGGCTGCGCAGCGACCGCGACCCGCTGCCCGCCCTGATGCGCTTCTTCCAGGCTCACGCGGGCCGCGTGCACGGAGGAGCCTGATGCGATCGGCGTGGAGCGCCGCGCTCCTGCTCGCGCTCGCGTGCGTCGCGGCCGGCCCGCTGCGCTGCGAGGTGGAGACCGCCACGCGCCCCGCGCTCCCGGACGCGGACGCACCCGCGAGCCTGCGCGGCGCCGTCGTGATCGAGCCCGCGCGCCTCGGGGTGGGCGACATCGCGGAGGTCCAAATATTGGTCGTGACGCCACCCGGACATCGCCTGCGCCCGGTGCGCCCGCCCGAGAGCGTGCCGGGCTTCTGGCTCCTCGACGCGGAGACGCTGGCGGTGGAGGAGGGCGGGGGGCGCTCCGTGCACCGCACGCGGATCCGGGCCCGGGCGCGCGAGCCCGGCCGCTTCGCCTGGCCGGCGATGACGGTGGAGATCGAGACGCCCGAGGAGAGCGTGGTGCGCCTCGACCTCGAGGAGCGCCCGCTCGAGGTGGGATCGGTGGCGCTCGACTTCCCCGGGCGCGTCGAGACCTTCCCGTTGCGCCGCCCGGGTGAGGGCACGGAGCCGCGCGGGCTCCTGCTCCCCATGGCGGCCGGCGCCGCGCTCGCGCTCCTCGCCGTCGGACTCGCGGCCGGGGTGCGGCGCGTTCGAGCGCGACGCCCGGCCGCGCTCGCCCCCGACGTCCTTCCGGGCGATCCGCCGCCGGCCTGGCGCGAGGCGCTGGCCGGCCTCGAGGCCGCCGGGTCGCTCGCGGAGCCGAGCCCCGAGCGCGCCGCGGACGCGGCTGCCCTCGCGCTGCGCCGCCTCCTCGCGCGGCGCTTCGCCGTCGCCGAGAGCTTCACGACTCCGGAGCTTCGCGAGCTCGCACCGCCCCTCGGCCTCGACCGACACTGGAGTGCGTTGGTGGCGATCCTGGCCGGGCTCGACGAGCTGCGCTTCGGCCCGCGCCAGGGCGACTCCGCCGCGCTCGCGTCGGCGGTGCGCGAGGCGACCCTTCGCGCGGGCGCCTGGATCGGCGAGGCGGTGCCCGAGGCGCGCATCCGGTGACGGCGCTCGCCGAGCTTCTCGCCCCGCTCGTGCGCCTCGAGCGACCGGCCCTGGCGGCGGGGCTCCTCGCTCTCGGGGCGGTGGCGCTCCTCGCGAGCCTGCGCGGGCGGCCCGCGGCGATCGCGTGGCCCGCAATGGGCGAGATCCGCGCCGCGGGCGGCCGCCCCCGCGATCCGATCCGGGGCCTCGCCCGCGCTCTCCGCGGGTTGGCCCTCGCCGCCCTCGCCCTCGCCGCGGCCGGTCCGCTCGCGGGCGGACCCCGCGCGCTTCCCCCGACCCGCGGCCTCGACCTCGTCCTCGTCCTCGACACGTCCACCAGCATGCGCGCCCTGGACGCGCGGCTCGGCGGCGAGTGGCGCACGCGCCTCGAGCTGGCGCGCGAGGTGGTGAAGCGCTTCGCGCTCCACCGCGTGGCCGACGGCGACCGCGTGGGACTCGTCGTCTTCGGCGAGACCGTCTTCACCCAGTGCCCGCTCACGCGCGACGGCCGCCTCCTCGCCGCGGCGCTGGAAAAGGTCGAGGCGGGCATGGCGGGCGAGGCCACCGCGCTCGGCGACGCCCTCGCGCTGGCCGTGAAGCGCGCCGCCCCCGAGCCGGCCGCGGCGGGCGGGGCGAGCGCGGGGCGGCTCGTCGTGCTCCTCACGGACGGGCGCAGCAACGCCGGCGCGATTCCCCCCGACGTGGCGGCCGCCCTGGCCGCGGCCCGGGGCGTGCGCGTCCACACCGTGGGGATCGGCTCGCGCGGCGAGGTGGCCATCGCGGGTCACGCGGGGGAGCCGGGGCGCGGCCTGCGCTTCGAACGCCACGACCTCGACGTGGCGACGCTCGAGACGATCGCGCGCGCGAGCGGCGGGCGTCGCTTCGAGGCGCGCGAGCCCGGCGACCTGGAGGCCGTCTACCGCGAGATCGACGCGCTCGAACGCGTGCCGCGCGAGCCCGCGACCACGCTCGAAGCCGCGGCCCGGCCCGAGCCCTTCGTCGCCTTCGCCTCGGTCTGCATCCTCGGCGAGATCGCCGCGGCGCGCACGCTGCGCCGGAGGCTTCCGTGACGCTCCCGAGTGTCGCGCACCCCGAGTGGGCGGCGGGGGTGGCGGCGGCGCTCGCGCTCGCGGCGGCGTCCCTCGCGGTCGCGCACCACGTGGCCCGGCGCCGGGCGCGCGCCCTGCTCGGGCCGGGCGCGGGCCGCGCCGCCGGCGCCGCGAGCGACGCGGCGCTGTGGGTCGGCCTGGCACTCGCGGGCGCGGCGCTCCTCGGACCCGAGCTCGGCGAGCGCCGCGTGTGGCGGTCGGCCTCGGGCGTGGACGTGGTGGTGCTCCTCGACGTCTCGGCGAGCATGCTCGCGCGCGACGCGCCCCCGAGCCGGCTCGATCGCGCGCGGGAGGCCGCGCGGCGCGCGCTCGTCGCGCTCGCCCCCGGCGACCGCGCAGCCCTGGCCGCGTTCGCGGGACGCGGCGTGCTGCTCACGCCGCTCACGCACGACCGGGCGGCGCTCGTGGAGATGCTCCCCGCGCTCGACCCGGACCTCCTCCAGGAGGGAGGCTCGCGGCTCGGGGCCGGTCTCCTCGCGGCGCTCGAGGCCTTCGAGGCCGACAGCACGCGGCCGCGCGCTCTCCTCCTGCTCGGCGACGGCGAGGATCCCGAGCACGGGGAGATCCCGGTGCCCGCCGTGGCGCGCGCCGGGGTGCGCGTGGTCGCGGCCGTGTTCGGGAGCGAGGCGGGGGCGCCCGTGCCCGACGGATCGAGCTGGCTGCGCGACGCCGCCGGCGAGACCGTGATCTCGCGGCGCGCGCGGGAGCCGCTCCTCCGGCTCACCGCCGAGACCGACGGCGAGTTCCTGGTCGCGGATCGCTTCGGCGGGATCGACGACGCGCGCGCCGTCGCGGCGCTGCGTCGCGACGCCGGGAGCGCCCCCGGCGAACGCGTGCAGCGCCGGGTCCCGCGCGACTGGAGCGCGGCCCTCGCGGGCGCGGCACTCCTCGTGCTCGGACTCGAGCTCGCGGCGCCCGGGCGACCCACGCGACGGGCGGCCGCCTTCGGGGTCCCGGCGCTGGCCCTGACGTTCGGGAGCGCGCTCGCGGAGACCCCGCCGCTCGCGCTCGAAGCCCTCGAGGCGCGAGTCCGCGCGCTGCCGGGCGACGCCCGCGCCCTCCTCGAGCTCGGTCTGGCGCGCGCCGAGGCCGGCGATCCGGACGAGGCCGCCCGCGCGCTCTTCGCCGCCGCGGCCCGCGCGCGCGATCCCGCCCTCGCCGCCCTCGCCTACTTCGACCTCGGCGTGGTGGAGCTCGCGCGCGGCCGCCTCGAGCCGGCGCGCGACGCCTTCTACGACGCCCTCGCCTTCGACGCGACGGACCGCGAGGCGCGCTTCAACCTCGAGTGGACGCTCCGCCGGCTTCGCGCGACGCCCCCGCCCGGCGCCGGCGAAGGCGGGGAGGAGCCGGCGCCGCCCTCGGCTTCGTCGGTTCCTCCGCCCGACACCGGAAAGCGTGAGCCGCAGGAGCCGAGCACGCCGTCCTCCGTAGCGCCGCGGCCCGAGCCGCAGCCGGACCGGGAAGGCTCCACCGAGGCGCGTCCCGCGCCGACGCTCTCGCCCGACGCGGTGGAGCGTTGGCTCGAGCGGGTGGCGGACGATCCGCACCGCTCGTTGCGGAGCGCGGCGGAGCGCGCGCGGCCGGGTGACGCGCGGCCCGCCCGCGCGCCGCGCTGGTGAGCGCCGTGCCGCGCTGCGGGCGCCGGGTCTGCGCCCGCCTCGCCGCCGCCGCGCTCCTCGTCGGTGCGCGCGCCGGGGCGGAGCCGCCGGTCTGCCTGGCCTCCGTCGCGCTCGAGCCTCCCGTCGCCTTCGTGGGCGAGCAGGTCGTCTGGCGGGCGCAGATCCTGCGGCGCGACGACGTGCGGCACGTGGACTGGGGGCGCGCGCCCGCCTTCCCGGGCCTGCGCGTCGAAGCCCTGCCCTCCCTCGCGTCCGACACCGCAGTGTGGCGCGAGGGACGGCGCTACGAGGGCTTCGAGGAGCGCCGCGCGCTCTTCGCGCTCCGCCCGGGGGAGATCGTCCTCCCCGGCGCGAGCGTCCGCTGCCGACCTGGCCCGGGAGGCCTCGCGGGCGACGTCGAGGCGGCGATCCCGGGCGCGCGCCTGCGGGTCCGCGAGCTTCCGGAGCGCGACCCTGCGACCCCGTTCTTTGGAGCCGTGGGGGATCTCTCCGTGCAGGCGTCCCTCGAGCCCGCCTCCCTCGCCCTCGGCCGGGCCGCGCGGCTCTCGATCCTCGTCGAGGGCGAAGCGGACCTCTTCGATCTGCCCGCGCCCTTCGATCCCGAGGCGAGCGCGGGCGCGGACCTGGAGATCCTCGTCCAGCCCGCGGAGCTCGCGCGCGACGCGGGCCGGCGGCTGCGCCTGCGGCGCTGGTTCCGCTACGACCTGGTCCCCCACCGCGCGGGGAGCTTCGAGCTTCCCGCCATCGAGGTGGGCTGGTTCGATCCCGCGAGCGAGCGCTACGAGGTCGCGTCGGCGCCGCGTCTGCGTCTGGTGGTGCGCGACGCGGGAATCGCGGATCCCGAGCGGCGCGCTCGAGGCATCGCGCGAGCCGAGAGCGAAGCGCGCGCCGAGCCCGCGGGGTCCCGCGTCGGGATCGTCGTGGGCTTCGCCGCGCTCGCCGCGCTCCTCGCGGGCGCCCTCGTGCTCGCGCGGCGGATGCGCGGCCGCGGCGATGGCGCCGAGGGACGCGTGCGCGCGGAGCTGGACCGCGCGGGGGCGGCACACCTCGCGGGGGAGCGGGAGCGCGAGAACACCGCCCTCGCGCGCGCGCTCCGTCTCGCGCTCGAAGCCGCGGGCGTTCCGGGCGCGCGGACCCGCTCGACCGAGGAGATCCTCGCCGCGGCGCTGGACGATGCGGAGCTGCGCGCCGCCGCGGACCTGCTCTCCCGCCTCGACCGTGCGCGCTTCGCGGAGGAGCCGGACGCTGCGCCGCGCGCGGAGGTCGTGGCGGGTGCCGCCCGCCGCTTGATCGCGCGCGGCCTCGCGTCCTGAAGCTCCGCGTCAGCACTCCCGGTACATCTTCGCGCGTCGGCGCACCGGGTCGAGAAGGCTCGGGTCGCCGGCCTCCACGACGTAGCCGCGCGGATGGGGAGGGCGGGCCTCCAGGCCCAGGGCCTCGAGGACGCGGCCCGCCTGGTAGTAGCCGGTGTAGGTATGGAAGACGAGGGTCGGTAGGCACTGCGGCTGCGTCGCCGCGAGCCCCTGGAGCGCCTCCACCCGCTGCTCGCGAGGGAGCGCCGCAAAGTTTTTGGCGCCGCGTCCCCGGGCGAGCTCGTCGAGCGCAGCCAGTCCTCGAGCGAGGACGGGCCGAAGCTCCGGCGTTCGCTCCAGGACGCCCTCGACGTGGTCGGCGAGACCGAGCTCCCCCGCGCCGGGGAGGCTCCCGTCGGGGCTCGGCGGGATGATCTCGTCGAGCACGCTCGTGAGCGTCCGGCGCTCGTCGGGAGAGAGGCCCGCGCGCCCGGGGGTCTCGGCCATGGGATGCACCTCGTCGTGGAGCGCCATCAGTCGAACAGGTTCCCGAGGTTCTTCTTGATCGAGTCGGCGACGTGGAGGGCGAGCGCCTGGATCGTGCACGTGGGATTCACGCCTCCCGCCGTCACGAAGAGGCTGCCGTCCACGATGAAGAGGTTGCGGACGTCGTGGCAGCGCCCCCACTCGTTCGCGACCGAGCGCTCGGGATCGGTCCCCATCCGGGCGGTCCCCATCAGGTGCCAGCCCGCGACGCGCATGGGCGCCTCCGCGAAGGTCTCCCGGGCGCCGGCGGCTTCGAGCACCTGCTTCGCCCGGGCGACGCCGTGCTCGAGCATCCGCTTCGAGTTCTCGCCGAGCCGATACTGGACCTTCGGGGCGGGGATCCCGTTGCCGTCGACGAGATCCGGGTCCAGGGTCACGCGGTTGTGGCTCTCCGGCAGGTCTTCGCAGATCGCGAGCAGGCCCGCGGTCCGATCGAACACCGACGCGAACGCCGCGTGGTGGTCCGCGCCCCAGGGCAGCCGTCCCCGCGACCAGGCCCAGAACGCGCTCGAGAGCGGGCCGGCGCCCCGGGTCAGCTCGAACGAGTAGCCGCGCACGAAGTCGCGCGCGGGGTCGGTCTCGTAGAACTCCTGGCTCCAGAGGCCGCAGCCGATCGGCCCCTTGTATCCCTCCAGGCGCTCGTCGAAGACGCCGGTCACCATCGCGTAGGGATGGAACATGAGGTTCCGACCGACGAGCCCGCTGCGGTTCGCCAGCCCGTCGGGAAAGAGCCCGGAGCGCGAGTTCAGGAGGAGGCGCGGCGTCCCGATGCCGTTGCACGCGAGCACCACGATCTCGGCCTTCTGTCGGCGCTCGACTCCCTGCTCGTCGTAGTAGACGACACCGTCGGCCAGACCGTCGGGGCGGACCAGGATCTCGCGCACCCGGCAGTGGGTCTTCAGCCGGACGCCGCTCCGCAGGGCCGCGGGCCAGTAGGTGAGGTCGGTGCTGGCCTTCGCACCCTGGGCGCAACCGGTGATGCACGGACCCAGGTTGATGCAGGCGGCGCGACCCTCGTAGGCGCGCGTCGCGATCGCGCTGTCCGAGGGCCACCAGTGCCAGCCGAGCGCGTTGAAGCCGCGAGCGACCCTCTCGCCGAGCTTGCCGAGCGGCACCGGCGGGAGCGGCAGCTCCTTCGGCGGGTAGGCCGGATCTCCCGCCAGCCCCGCGACGCCCATCATGCGGTCATTCTGCGCGTAGTACGGCTCGAGGTGCGCGTAGTCCAGCGGCCAGTCGTCGGCCACGCCGTCGAGCGTCCGGGCGCGAAAGTCCGACGGGTGGAAGCGGGGGAAGTGGCCCGCGTAGAGGATGGTGCTGCCGCCGACCGCGTTGAACATCGAGGGCGAGATGGGCGACTCGGAATCGTTGACGGGGTAGTCCTCGGGGCGCTTCCGCTGGTTGGGGCTCAGCGCGAAGTCGCCGAAGGCGCGGAGCTCCCAGTCCATCCCCGTGGTCGGGTAGCGCGCCGGATCCATCCAGTCGCCCTGCTCCAGGCAGAGGATGTTCATGCGCGTGTCGGCGAGGCTCCAGGCGAAGGCAGCCCCGGACGCTCCCGCGCCCACGACGAGGACGTCGACGGACTCTTCGGACATGGCCGCGGACGGTACCTCATCTCCCGCGGCTCACCGCGGCCTCCGGGATGCCAGCCACGCCTCGGCGCGCGCGAGATCGTCGGGCGTGTTCAGGTTCGTGAGCGCGCGGCCCTCGGGATCGAGCACCGCGAGCGCGGCCTCGTCGAAACGGGCGACGCGCAGCCCGGCGAGCACGCCCTGGAGCGCGAGCTCCCCCGCGTCGAGACGCGCGCGCGCGACGCGCAGCGCGGGCTCGCGCTCGTAGAGCGCGCACAGGGGCTCGGGTCCGCGCACGCCCCACGGGACCACGGCCTCCGCCTCCGGCCAGGCGACGAGGGCGAGCAGCAGGTCCGCCGGGACGAAGGGGAGATCCGTGGCGAGCACGAGCACGCGGGGCGCCGCCGCCGCTCCGAGCCCGCCCACGAGGCCGCGCAACGCGCAGGCGGGGCCGGTCGGGTCCGCGACGCGACGCCCCGGCGCAGCGGCGGGCGGATCGCCGCCCACGAGGATGACGTCCTCCACGATCGACTCGAGGAGGCGCGCCGCGCGCACGGCGCCCTCCATCCCGCCGAGGGCGAGCCGCGTCTTGTCGCGGCCCATGCGCGCGGACGCGCCGCCCGTCAGCACCACG
>DASRUS010000250.1:0-2146 GCA_035687825.1 Myxococcota bacterium
CCCTCTCCTCCCGCCTAGTCGGCCGCCGCAGCGTGCAGCTCGCGCTGGCCACCCTCATCGCCGCCATCCTGCTCTACGGCACCGCCCTCGAAGCCGTCTTCGCCCGCGCCGCCGCGGCGCCCTTCGCCGCGCGCCTCGGCCTCTCCCTCGCCCTGCTCGTGCTCCTCGGCCTCGGCCTCGGGATCCCCTTCCCGGCGGGCCTGCGCGCCCTGGGAGCCCGGGGCGCACCGCTCGTCGCCTGGGCCATCGGCGTGAACGGCTTCGCCTCGGTGATCGGCGCGACCCTCGCCGTCCCGGTCGCGCTTCTCAGCGGCCTGCGCTTCCTGCTCCTCGCCGGCGCCGCGCTCTACGCCTTGGCGCTCCTCGTGCTCCCCACGCGCGACGAGGAGGCCGCGTGGGCCGCCGGGGACTCGAACCCCGAACCCTCGGGTTAAAAGCCCGCTGCTCTGCCGTTGAGCTAGCGGCCCGCCGTGGGGGTACCACCGGCCCCCGGCGGTGTCGAGTTCGCAGCGCGGGGCACGTCTCCGGCGCGCCGTGCGCAACTGCCGCCGCAAGAGCGCGCGCAGCAAGGGGCCGCCGGCCATCAAGGCGGCCGCTGGATCTGCCGATGAACGGGGCGGCCGTGTGGGCGAGGCGCCGTCGTGCGTCCACCCGGGCAAGGAGGAGGCTTGGCCGTTCGCCGCGCAGAGTCCGCGACCCCGGGTCGAAGCGTGGTCCGTGAGCAGGCCGCGTCCGCGGTGCGCGTGCTCCTGGTCCTGGAGGACGCCGGGGAGGCGGAGCGCGTGCGCGCGGCGCTCGACGCCTCGACCTGCATGAGCTTCGACGTCACCCACGTCTCGCGCCTGACCGCGGCGGCGGGCGAGGCGCGCGACGCCCAGGTGATCCTGCTCGAGGTGGGCGGACGCGGGCCCGATCGCCTGGCAAACCTCTTCCAGGCGCGGCTGCGGGCCCCCGAGCTCCCGGTGGTGGTGCTCTCGGACCTCGACGACGAAGAGCTCGCCCACAAGGCCCTCCAGAGCGGGGCGCGCGGCTACCTGATGAAGAGCGAGGCCAACACGCGGCTGCTCGTGACCACGCTCGGCGCCGCCCTCGGGAGCCAGCGCACGATCCTCCAGCTCAACGCCGCCCGCGAGCGCGCGCGCGATCTCGCCACGAGCGATCAGCTCACCGGCCTCGCGAACCGGCTGCTCTTCAACGACCGCCTGTTCCAGGCGGTGGCCGCGGCGCGCCGCAGCCGGCGCACGCTCGCCGTCATGTTCCTCGACCTCGACGGCTTCAAGATGATCAACGACAGCCTCGGCCACGCGGTGGGCGACGGCTTCCTGCGCGGCATCGCGCAGCGCCTGAACGCGTGCCTGCGCGAGAGCGACAGCGCGGCGCGCCTCGGGGGCGACGAGTTCGCGGTGCTGCTCACGCAGCTCGGGAGCGAGCTCGACGCCGCGGACGTGGCGCACAAGATCCTCGACTCGATCGCGATCCCCATGGTGCTCCGCCACCGGAGCTTCGTCACCACGGCGAGCATCGGGATCGCGACCTTTCCGCGCGACGGCGTCGAGCCCGAGGTGCTCGTGCGCAAGGCCGACACCGCCATGTACCAGGCGAAGAAGCGCGGCCGCAACCGCTACGAGTTCTTCACCGACGACATGAACGCCGCGATCCTGCGCCGGGCGGCGCTCGAGTCGCGCCTGCGCGCGGCGATCGAGGAGGGCGGCCTCTCGCTCTGCTACCAGCCGCAGTTCGACCTGCGCCGCGCGCGCATCGTGGGCGCCGAGGCGCTGCTGCGCTGGCAGCACCCGGAGCTGGGCCTCCTGGCTCCCATGGAGTTCCTCCCTGCCGCGGAGGAGGCGGGGCTCATGCTCCCCATCGGCGAGTGGGTGATGCGCGCCGCCTGCCGCGAGAGCGCGTCGTGGCAGAAGAACCATCCGGGCCTGCGCGTCTCCGTGAACGTGGCCTCGCAGCACTTCCAGGAAGCGGGCTTCGTGGCGCTCGTCGAGTCGGCGCTCGAGGAGAGCGGCCTGCGCGCCGACTGCCTCGAGCTCGAGATCACCGAGAGCACCCTGGTGCGCGACGTCGAGGTCATGGTGAACACGCTGCACGCCCTCAAGCAGGTGGGCGTGTGCCTCTCCATCGACGACTTCGGCACGGG
>DASRUS010000251.1:0-2435 GCA_035687825.1 Myxococcota bacterium
GATCTCGAGCCACCACTCGTCCTCCGCGGCAGGACGACACCAGAGCGTGTGGACCTCGGGTTCCGGGATCTCGCCCGGGGCGAGCGGCGCCAGGCGGCCGTCGCGGGCCGCGTGGAGCTCGAAGCCTCGCAGCGCCTCGGCCACCCGGGGCAGATCGGCGCGGAAGCAGCCCACGTCGAGGTCCGCGTGCGTGCGGGTCTCGCGATCCGCGAAGAGGTCGACGGCCCAGCCGCCCGCGATCCACCAGGGCACGGCGAGCCCTTCGAGCCAGGGCCGCGCGTCCTCCGGGCGGAGCGCCTTCCAGATTTTGAGCTCGCTCGCCGTCACGCCGTCATTGTACGCCGGGTCGCGTGCCTCGATGAGAGGGGGTGCGGCTGCGATACCCTCCCGCGCGAGGAGACCTCCATGGTGACGCTCCAGATCATTCCCCGCCCCGGCGTCGATGCCTACCGGATGCTGCGCAACAAGGTGACCCGCGAGGCGCGCACCTGGTGGTGGCGGAACCGGACGAAGACTCGGCTCTCCCACAAGCAGCGCGCGAAAGGCTACATCCAGGTGGGCGGCTGCGAGGGCATGCTCGTGGCGCGGATCCACCCCGGCGACCCGGCGGACCTCTTCTTCTTCGTCGAGAAGTTCATCGGCCGCCTGGTCGCGTGGTTCGAGGAGGACCTCGTGTCGATCAACGTGCAGTTCAGCGAGGGACCGAAGCCGGCGAAGCCCCGGTCGAGGAAGCGACGGCGCGGATCCGCATGACCCTCGAGTTCTGGTTCGAGTTCGCGAGTACCTACTCCTACCCGGCCGCGCTCCGCGTGGAGGACGTGGCCCGCGCCCGGGGCGTCGATGTCGTTTGGAGGCCCTTCCTGCTCGGCCCCATCTTCAAGGACCAGGGCTGGAACGACTCGCCCTTCAATCTCTACCCCGCGAAGGGGCGCTACATGTGGCGCGACCTGGAGCGGATCCGCGCCGAGCTCGGCTTCCCCTTCCGCCGGCCGTCGCGCTTCCCGCGGCCGAGCCTCCTCGCGGCTCGCGTGGCGTGCCGGTTCGCGACCGAGCCCTGGCTCCCCGAGTTCGTGCGCTCGGTCTACCGCGCGAGCTTCGCCGAGGATCTCGAGATCGGCGACCCGAAGGTGGTGGCGGATCGTCTCGACGCACTGGGTCTGCCGAGCGCGGCGCTCGTCGACGAGGCGCAGTCGGCCGCGAGCAAGGAGGCCCTCCGCGCCCAGACCGAGCGCGCGGTCGGCCTCGGCATCTTCGGCGCGCCGAGCTGCGTCGCGGACGGCGAGCTCTTCTGGGGCAACGACCGCCTGGAGGCGGCTGTCGCCTGGTGCGCCTCCCGCGCGAAAGCCGCCGCCCCGACCGGCCGATGAACCGAGTGTGCGCGCCGGCGAGCCCCGCATCCCCAACCGCGAGTTCCGCTTCGGCGACGGCCGCCTCTCGGGGGCGATCTCCCTCGGCCTGGGCCTCCTCGCGCTTCTCGCGGTGCTCTGCTTCCGCTTCCCCGAGTGGCTGACCACGCCCGAGCTCCGCGCCGTCTATCCCCTCGGCCTCGTGCGCGGCGTGCTCTTCGCGGCGCTCGTGCTCTCGCTCGGGCTCGCCGCGCTCTCGCTCGGGCTCGGCGGCCGACGCTGGCTCGGCTGGGGCGGCCTCGCGAGCACCGCCGCGGCGATCGCCCTCGGCGGCGCGTGGGTGGATGCGCGGCCCGTCGAGCGCTCGCCCCACCTCGGCCTCGACTGGTTCGTGCTCGATCTCCTCGTGCTGGCGCTGGTCTTCGTGCCCCTCGAGCGCGCGCTCGCCCTCGTGCGCGAGCAGCGCGTCCTGCGCCCGGGCTGGAAGACCGACCTCGCGCACTTCCTCGCGAGCCACCTCCTCGTGCAGGTGCTGGCGCTCCTCACCATCACGCCCGCGGCCATCCTCTTTGGCGGCCTGGTCTCGCGGTCGCTCCAGGGCGCCGTCGCGGCGCAGCCGCTCGCGCTCCAGGTGATCGAGGCGATCGTCGTGGCGGACCTCTTCCAGTATGGCGTGCACCGCGCCTTCCACGCGGTGCCGCTCCTCTGGCGCTTCCACGCGGTTCACCACTCGAGCACGGCCATGGACTGGCTCGCGGGATCGCGGCTCCACCTGGTGGACGTGGTCGTGACCCGCGCCACGACCTTCATCCCGCTCTTCGTGCTGGGCTTCGCTCAGCCGGCGCTCGTCGCCTATCTCGTCTTCGTCGCCTTCCAGGCGGTCTTCCTGCACGCGAACACCCGCGTGCGCTTCGGCTGGCTGCGCTGGATCGTCGCTACGCCCGAGTTCCACCACTGGCATCACGCCGCGGAGGCGGAGGCCGTGGACCGAAACTTCGCCGTGCACCTTCCCGTCCTCGACCGGATCTTCGGCACGGCCTGGCTCCCGGATCGCTGGCCGGCGCGCTACGGCATCGCGGGCGACCCGGT
>DASRUS010000252.1:0-9644 GCA_035687825.1 Myxococcota bacterium
GAACCATCGGACCGGATCACGGAAAGAGGAGCCCACTCGTTCCCCAGGAGAATCTGAGAGCCGTTGAACTCTCCCAGTCCCGCGGCGTGAGGGACCACCTGGTACGAGCCACCCTCCAGAGGAGCAACATAGGTGAACCGTCCCTCGCCGTCGGCACCTTGCACCGCAACGCGGTCGGGTCCGAGTCGCCACTGATCCAACCTCACGAGGGTGCGGCCTCCTCGAAGGTCCGTTCCCTCCTCCACGAGGGTCGAGACGGTACCTCCGTCCCACAGATACACCCCTTTGCGCCCTGCCTCGTCGGAACCCCAGAACGTGATCCTGCCGAACGCAACCGTCGCGCCGCCGACGCGGGCGAGGATCCTGCATCCTCCCGGAATCCGGTCCCCTGGGCCGATCAGCCTTCTCGGTGCCTTGCCCAGCTTCTGGCGGTAGATGGCCCCGTCGTATCCGTCGAAGGCGAGCAGACCTCCCTCGATGGATGCCCTCGTGGTGTACAGCGGGTCGGGCCGAACGCCCCCGATTCGGTGGATGGCTCCCTTCCACCACACGAAGCTCCCGCCCGCGCAACGTTGAGTCGGCGGACCCAGAGCCGCGACTTCGGGAAGCAGATTCTCGTCATCGACCGTTCCCGAGAACACGACGGCGTCCCGATCCACTCCGAACGGCTGGCTTGTGATTCCGTGGTCCAGCTTCGTCCAGAAGACGCAACCGCCTCCGTCGGGCACCGGCGTGTGTCTTCCTGCGATCTCGATCGTCGTTCGCTCCTCCCACCGAAAGATCCCGCCCTCCCTCGTCCTCCCCAGGTCGTGCATGCTCCAGGTGACGCGCCCTCCCTCCATCTGGATCTGGCCGAGATCGCCACTCATCGGATCTGAAGTGACGGACTCGAGCCGACCGTCGAGGATGGCGAACAAGCGGCGCCCGGCGCCGAAGGCGATGTTCCCCGAGTCGTCCATGGCGACGTGTGGCTCGGCCCAGACGAGTCGCCGGGCAGGGTCTGAGCCATCGACGTAGAGGCGACCGAATGCTTCCGCTTCACCGGGAATGCGATCGTCGGTGTCGAGCACCTTGGTGAACGTGACTTCCCCGTTCGCACGGCCGAGCCCAGGGACGGCCAGCGAGCCGAGGGCGAGGGCGGGGAGCAGGATCCGCAGCGGCGTGCGCACGAAGGCAGCCTCGGGTGGAGCGTTGCACTCGTACAGTACCCACAAACGGGTCGGGTGTGTCCGCTCTTCGCGAGTCTTCGAGCGCCCTTCGGTCGGAGCCTCCGAGCGAAATCCTCCGATCCCGCCGCCGATTGCTCCTCGCGACTGCGCCCCACCTGCCGGCTGCCGGTTCCCGATCCCGAGCTGCACGCGCGTGAACCCTCGAGCGCGTCCCCGTCTGTTGGGTTTCCCGCCCGGGCGCCGATACAGCAGGGCATGAGCAAGGCCGCCCCCCTGCGCCCGGTCGCGCCCGCCGTGCGCGAGGCGCGCGACGCGAAGAATCCGCTCACGCTGGACGAGCTCCTCGACCTGCTGGTGGAGCAGAAGGTGCTCGCCGAGGACGCCGCGCGCGACGTGCGCGCGCGCGCCACCACGCTCCGGAGCCTCGTGCTCCGGGAGAAGTTCGGCTCCGTGCGCTCCCAGGCCGCGGCGCGCTACGAGGTCTCGCCCGCGGAGATCGCGGCCGCGTCGGGTGCGGCGCTGGCCTCGGATCCCCGCCAGCGGGTGGACGAGGAGCGCATCGCACGCGCCCTGGCCCAGGTCGCCGGGCTCGAGGCCCTGCGCATCGATCCCCTGCGCTTGGACAGCGAGCTCATCACGAAGACGCTCTCGCGCCCCTTCGCGAAGCGCCACGCGGTGATCGCGGTGGGGCGCGAGGGCGAGACGCTCCGCCTGGCGCTCGCCGACCCCTTCGACGGCATGCTGCGCGAATCGCTCGAGGCCATGCTCCAGCGCCCGCTCCGCTACGTGGTCTCGCCGAAGAAGGACATCCTCGCGGTCATCGACCGGGTCTACGGCTTCCGCAGCCGGGTGAACGAGGCGGGCCGCCAGCTCGGGGACTCGAACCGCGAGAGCGCGCTCGTGCAGCTCGTGCAGCTCCGCAGCGCCGACGAGCTCGCCGCCACCAACGACGAGCACGTGATCGCCGCGGTGGACTATCTCCTCCACTACGCCTTCGACCAGCGCGCCTCGGACATCCACCTCGAGCCGCGTGCCCAGGACGGCGTGATCCGCTTCCGCATCGACGGGATCCTGCACAACATCGAGAGCGTGCCCTTCGCCGTGCACGCCGCGATCGTCTCGCGCATCAAGGTGCTGGCGCGCATGGACATCGCCGAGCGCCGGCGCCCCCAGGACGGCCGCATCAAGACCCAGCGCGGGGAGGAGGCCGTGGAGCTCCGCGTGTCGAGCCTCGCCACGGCGTTCGGCGAGAAGATCGTGGTCCGCGTGTTCGACCCTTCGGTGCTGCTGGCCGACCTCCAGGAGCTCGGCTTCAGCGTCGCGGAGCGCGAAAGCTTCGAGCGCTGGATCACCTCGCCGAGCGGTCTCATCCTCGTCACGGGGCCCACGGGCTCCGGCAAGACCACCACGCTCTACTCCACGCTCCGCTACCTCTCGGGTCCCGAGATCAACATCACCACCATCGAGGACCCGATCGAGATGGTGGACGCGCGCTTCTGCCAGGTGCAGGTGCAGCCGCAGATCGATGTCACCTTCGCGAGCGCGTTGCGCTCGATCCTGCGCCAGGACCCGGACATCATCATGGTGGGCGAGATCCGCGACCAGGAGACGGCGCAGATGGCGGTGCAGTCCGCGCTCACGGGCCACCTGGTCTTCTCCACCGTGCACACGCGCGACGCCGCGGGCGCCGTGACCCGCCTCGTCGAGCTCGGCGTGGAGCGCTTCCTGCTCTCGAGCGTGTTGCGCGGCGTGCTCGCGCAGCGGCTCATCCGTCGGGTGTGCCCGCGCTGCGCCACCGACGGGTTCCTGCTGCCGGACCAGGTCGTGGCGCTCGGCCTCAAGGTGCCCGTGGAGCGTCGCGAGCGCCTGCGCGTGCGCTTCGGCGAGGGCTGCCCGGAGTGCCGCCACACCGGCCTCTACGGGCGCACCGGCGTCTTCGAGATGCTCGACGTGGGGCGCCGCGTGCGCGGCCTCGTGAACGAGGGGCGCGACGCGAGCGAGCTCACCCACGCCGCGAAGATCGAGGGCATGGAGACGCTGCGCGAGGCCGCGATCCGCAAGCTCGCCGAGGGCGTCACCACCTTCGAGGAGGTGGCGCGCGTCACCGGGGACGCGGGGTGAGCGCTCCCGTCGCGCTGATCCCGGCCGGCAGCGCGGCCGCGGAGCTCGAGCTCCTGCTGCGGGCGGGCTGGCGCCTCGTCGCCTTCGAGACCTTCGAGGAGGACCGCGCCCTGCGCGTGGTCGAGCAGGTGGCGGGGGCGTCCGCGCGCCCGCTCGTCGCCTGGTCCAGCGCCTCCGGGCTCGCCGCCACCGGCAAGGGGACGGGGAGCCTCGACGCGGGCATCGCCGCCCTCGTCGAGCATCGCGAGCCCGCGCTCTTCGTGCTCCTCGACGCGCACGCGGGGCTGCGCGACCCGCACGCGGTGCGGCGTCTGCGCGATCTCCTCCCGAAGCTCGGCAAGCGGCAGCAGGCGGTGATCCTGGTGGGCCCGGCCCTCGACCTCCCTCTCGAGCTCGTTCGCGAGGCCGGGCGCCTCGAGCTCCCGCTGCCGCGCGAGGAGGAGTTCGTGGCGCTCTTCCGCCGCGTGGCCCAGGCGGAGCCCGGCGCCGAGGCCGACCCGACGCTGCTGGGGGACGCTTCCCGCGCGGCGCTCGGCCTCACCGCATCCGAGGCGGTGCGCGTGTTCCGCAAGGCGCTCGCCCTCGGCGGGGGCTTCGGGCCCGACGCGGTCTCGTGGATCGTGCGCGAGAAGCGCCAGGCGCTGCGCCGCACGCCGGCCCTCACGTTCCACGAGACGGAGGCGGGCCTCGCAGAGGTGGGCGGGCTCGGCGAGCTCAAGCACTGGCTGCGCGAACGGCGGCGCGCCTTCGGCCCCGAGGCGCGCCGCTTCGGGCTCCCCGCGCCGCGCGGGCTCCTGCTGCTCGGGGTGCAGGGCTGCGGGAAGTCGCTCTCCGCCAAGGCCGTCGCCAAGGAGTGGTGCTTCCCGCTGCTGCGCCTCGACCTCGCCACCGCCTTCGCGGGGGGCGAGCGCAGCCCCGAGGCCACGATCCGCGAGGCGACCCAGGTGGCCGAGTCGCTGGCGCCCGTCGTGCTCTGGATCGACGAAATCGAGAAGGGCTTCGTCGCGTCGGGCAACGACCCGCGGGCGAGCCGTGTGTTCGGCTCGTTCCTCACCTGGCTCTCGGAGAAGCGCAGCCCGGTCTTCGTGGTGGCCACCGCGAACGACGTGACGCAGCTCCCGCCGGAGCTCCTGCGGCGCGGCCGCTTCGACGAGCTCTTCTTCGTGGACCTTCCGACCCAGGAGGAGCGCCGCGAGATCCTCGCGATCCACCTCGCCCGGCGCGGGCGCGACCCGCTCCAGTTCCCCCTCGACGAGCTCGCGCTCGAGGCGGAGCGCCTCTCGGGCGCGGAGCTCGAGCAGGTGGTGGCGACTGCGCTCTATACCGCCTTCGCCGAGTCGCGCGAGCTCGCCGAGAACGACCTCGCCAACGCGATCCAGGAGACGGTGCCGCTCTACGACACGTACGAGGAGCGCATCAAGGAGCTGCGCGACTGGGCGCGCCACCGCGCGCGCCCCGCGAGCCTGGACGCGAAGATGATCGACCTCTTCCAGTCGCGCTGAGCCGGAACGCCGCCCACAGGCACGGCAGCAGGAGGCCGAGCTCGACCCCGAGGCCGCAGCCGCTGCGATACTCCCGGGCGACCCACGGCTCGCCGCGGCAGCCCGGATCCGGATCTCCGAGCGGCTCGCCGCCGTTCAGCCACGCGCCGCCGTCGAAGTCGATCCGGCCGTCGCCGTCGTTGTCGATGCCGTCCGAGCACGCGGGGCTCTCCGTAGGCGACGTCGGCAACTGGCAGCCCGTGTCGTGCGGGAAGTCCAGGCGCCCGTCGCCGTCGCCGTCGATGCCGTCGTCGCACGCGAGCGCCGCGGCGCGCTCCGTCTCGTCCTCGCCGAGGAAGCAGCCGGGATCGTCGGGGTGGTCCACCAGGCCGTCGCCGTCGCCGTCGATCCCGTCGCAGCACGGGGCGAGGCCGTGCGCGATCTGGAAGCGGTCGCCGAGCACGCCGTCCCGGTCGATGAAGCGGGCGTCGAGGCGGTCGCCGTCCACGTCGATGAGCAGCGAGCCCTCGTAGTCGATCCCCACCGCCATCACCGGGTGCGAGCCGAGCTCGCCGCCGTTCTTGGAGGAGCTCCCCACCACGGCGTAGACCGCGCCGCGCGACTCGCCCGAGCACTGGGGCTTGCGGTAGGGGCCGTCGCCCTCCGGATCGCCGTCGCCGGCGTTCACGGCGTGGAGCTGCGGGTCGAAGGTGCTCGAGAAGCCGTAGTGCCCGTCGAGGTGGATCGAGCGCTCGTAGGAGTGGCTGTGGCCGGTGAGCACGAGGTCCACGCCGTGGGCCTCGAGCAGCGGCAGGAAGCGTTCGCGCATCTCGATCAGCTTGCCCGACGAATCCGAGGGCAGGTCCGAGTTGTGGGAGCTGTCCGTGTAGGGCGGGTGGTGCCAGTAGACGATCATCCACTCGCGGGCGTTGGCGGTGAGGTCCGCCTCGAGCCACGCGTACATGGGTCCGCCGACGCTTAGATCGGTGTCGGCGGAGTCGAGGGAGATGAAGTGCACGGGCCCGTAGTCGAAGGAGTAGTAGGCTTCGCTGCCGCTCGCGAGCCCGCCGGACTCACCGAAGATCGGGAGCTTGAAGGCGTCGTAGTAGGGGCCGCTGCCCGTGGGGGAGTCCGACGCGCCGAACTCGTGGTTGCCGGGGCTCGGCCACGCCACCGTGTTGCGCAGCACGCGCGAGAAGGGCTCGAAGAGGCCGTCGGTGTACTCCTGGTCGGTGCCCTGGGTGTAGGCGTTGTCGCCGAGCAGGAGCCAGACGTTCGCGAGGTCGTCGCCCGCCGCGGCGAAGTACGCGTCCTGCACCGCCGCGGCGTTGTCGCAGGCGCCCGGGCTCTGGGCGCAGTCGCCCGAGTCGCCCACCACCCAGATGCGGACGGGTGTCGCGCTCCCGGGTAGCGGCAGGATCTCGAACCAGTGATCGCCGTCGCCCCCGGCGAGCGTCCGTGCGAAGCTGCCCACGGAGTAGTAGTACCGCGTCGCGGGGCTGAGGCTCTTGATCACGATCTCGTGGTCGGTCCCGCACACCGTGTTGCGGATCGAGCCGAGCTGGTCCGGCGCCGCTCCGAAGCGGACGCGCCCGCGGCTCACCTCCGAGGTGCGCCAGCGCACGGCCATGCTGCCGCGAGTCGCGCGCTGCAGGTACGGAGGACGCGCGAGCACCGGGGGCGACGCGTCCGCCACGAGTGAGAGGTCGAAGCTCACGTCGGCGCTCGTGGGGCTCGCCTGATGGACCTCGACCCCGAGCACGTTCGCGCCGCTCGAGAGCAGGCAGGGGCTCACGAAGCTCGTGTGGAAGTCGTCCTCGCCGCCGCTCGAGACGTTGGAGGACGCGAGCGTGAGGGCATCGATCGGCTCCGGCGGCAGGTTGCTGCGGAACACCTCCGCCCCGTTCAGGTACACGACCGCGCCGTCGTCCCGGAGCAGCGACAGCGTGAGCTTCTCCACCGCCGACGCGGACGCGACGTCGAACCGGTGGCGGAAATAGGTGGTGACGAAGTGGGCGTCCTTGGGGCCGCTCTGGACCACGGTCGCTTCGTCGCCGTCGCCGTAGCCGAGCTGCGCGGGTCCCTCGGCCCAGGCGGAGTCGTCGAAGAGCGGCTCGCGCCACGCGGCGCCCGCGTCCGAGCCGTCGTCGAGATGCCGCCAGAGCGCGCCCACCGGGACGAGCGTGCTCTCCTGCCCGAACGCCTCCACGGGCGCGAAGACACACGCTGCCGCGACGATCCAGCGGATCACGCGACGATTTCATCAGGATCGGGCCGCGCGCGCAAGCGAATCCTGCGTGCTCCAGCGGTCACGTGAAACACGAAAGCGTAGGACGTGCACGCCCGTGGCCCCCGCTCCTGCGCTCGATCTGCGCACGCGAGATCTCGCTGGCGTCGTGCAGACTCCGCGCGCTCGTCACGCAGATGCTGCGCGCGCGACGCGGTGGGCGGTCACAATCCGGGCGACTTCGCGAGCGGGGACTTCGGCGCGGCCCTCTCGTGCTCGAATGCTGGGACGATGGGCCTCGTCGAGCGACCCTCCGCGAACGCGGAGCGCGGGCGGCGGACTCGGCCGCCGCCCGCGTCAGCCGCGCTCGAAGAAGCGCTCTGCGTTGCCCCGCAGCCAGGCGTCGCGCGCCTCGGGCTTCCCCTCGGTCACGATCAAAACCTTCGCCAGCGACGCCGCCAGGTGATACCAGGGCCAGTCGCTCCCGAAGAGCAGCCGCTCGGGGCCGAGCGACTCGAGGAGCTCCGCGAGCTGGGTCACGCCCTGGCCGTGCGTGTCGAGCCACACGTTCGGGTGTCGGCGCGCGAGGGGGATCGCCTCCGCCACGTCGCGCGCTCCCGCGTGGCCCAGCGCGAAGCGCACGCGCGGGAAGCTCGCGACCGCGACTTCGAGATGGCGCACGAGGTTGTAGGAGAGCGCGGCCTCGGGCTCGATCCCCGCGCGCCCGGCGTGGAAGAAGACGGGGAGCCCCAGGCGCTCGCACTCGGCGTAGATCTCCAGCGCCCCGGCGTCGCTCGCGGCGAAGCGCTGCGCCGCGGGGTGGAGCTTCACCGCGCGCGCGCCGCGCGCCGCGAACCCCCGCAACCGGGTCAGGCGTTCGGGATCGCGGGGGTGAACCGACGCGCAGGTCAGCAGTCGCCCACCGGCGCCGGCGGCCTCGACCGCGTCGCGCCACTGCTCGGTCAGGTCGTCGCGGAAGGGGAGGCCGAAGGCGATGGGGAGGAGGGCAGCCTTCGTCACGCCCACCGCGTCCATCTCGTCGAGCAGGTTCGGGATCGTGTGCGTGCGCGCCTTGCGGCTCCCGAAGACGAGCTGGCGCGCGAGCTCCCATTCGAGGTCGCGGAGCGCTTCCTCCGTGAAGTTCCCGTTGATGTAGACGTCGAGGTCGAGGGCGCAGCCGGGATCCGTCGCGTCGCAGTCGAGGAGGTGGAGCACCCGCTCGCTGCGCTTTGCCAGGTCCACGTGGGGTGCGAGGAGGACGCCGATCCCGAGGTGCGCGTGCACGTCGAAGGCGGGCGGGATCTCCGCGGCGAGGCGCAGCCGCCCCTGCGCGTCGAGCTCGAACCACGGGAGCTCCGCGAGGCCCCGGTAGCCGCGGTAGCGGAGCTCACCGAAGGGCCCGCGGCCCGACCGCTCGCGCTCCTGGCGCCGCTGCGCGTCGAGGCGCGCCGCGTCGTCGGCGGTGTACTCGCCGCCGGGTCCGCAGCCCGTGGCGAGCGCGCCGAGCAGGGCGAGGAGCTCGCGTCGGGTCATTCGAGCGCCGCGGCGATGAACTCGACGAGCACCCCGGGCGCGTCGGCCTCGCTCGGCTCCGCGATCTCGAGGCGCCGCGCGTCGATCCCGTGGGCCGAGGCGAGGGAGTCGCGCACGAGCTCCGCGCGGCGGCGTGCGAGAGCGGCCATGCGTTGGGGGGGGATCTGCACCGCGGCTTTGTAACGCGCGAGGAGCGTCTGATCCTCGGGCGAGAGCTCCTCGCTCTCGCCGCGGCCGCGCGAGGCGAGGGCGCCGGCGACGCGCCGGCGCGCGAGGAAGCCCGCGTCTTCGACCTGCGGCAGGTCCTCGCCGGCCACCGCGCGCTCCACGAGGATCTGCTCCGCCACCACGGGGCGGTCCTCGGGGCCCGTCCGTCCGGCGAGCCGGAAGCCGAGGGCGGGGCGCTGGGTGAGCAGGCCCGCGAGCGGCTCGAGGCGCGCCAGCGCGTCGGGTGCGAGGGCCTCGCCGCCCGCGACGCAGGCGAGGGGCTCGAGGGAGGGCTTGCCTCCGCCGCCGCCCGGGATCACCGCCCCCACCATCTTGAGCGGCGAGGCGAGCGCGCCCGTGAGCGCCTGCCGGAGCGCACCCCCCACGACCGCCCCCACGTCCACGCCCGCGCCCGATTCGCCGTAGGTGACGGGGATCGGGAGCGTGATGTCGCCCTTCGGATCCCGCAGCAGCGCGAGGGCGAGGTCGATGGGGACGCCGAAGCGGCCCTCGAAGTCGCCCGCCTTCTGCGTGTCCACGACGAGCTCGTGGAGCACGAGCTGGTTGTCCGCCTGGTACTGTGCGCCGCGCATGCGCAGCGTCGACTCGAGCGAGGCTTCGCCCGCCAGCTGGTAGCCCGCGCCGGCGGCGTACGGATTGAACGGGGGAAGCGCGAGGCGCTCGAGCTCGAAGCGGAACTCGCCGGTGCTCTGGTCGAGCCCGCCCCGCAGATCGAAGCGCGTCGCATCCGGGATGATCCCCCGGACGCGCACGTTCTTCGCCCGGAGCTCCGGGAAGCGGAGGTCGCTCGCGGCGATGGAGAGATCGCGCACGCGCGTGTCGTAGGGGGGCGACACCGTCTGGTCGCGGAAGCGGGCGCTCCCGCCCACCACCTGAAGCGAGTCG
>DASRUS010000253.1:0-5217 GCA_035687825.1 Myxococcota bacterium
GGCCCACAGGAAGCCCGTGCCCGCGATGAGGGGGGGAGTCACCGGGATGCGCCCCGTGACGCGCTCCGCCGAGCACGAGAGGATCTCCAGCCCGAGCAGGCCCGGCAGCCGGTCGCGCCCGAAGTCGTTCAGGTGCCTCACTCGCTCGTCGGACATGGAGACGGCTCTACCCCCATCGCTAGCGGAACAGGTCGTGGGCCGGATCGCGCAGCGTCGCGCGCACGGATCCGTCGCCGGCGACCCTCACGCCCTCCACCCACACCGCTGGGACGCCCGCGTCCTTCGCCATGAGCAGGCCCGCCCCGGCCGCGAGCTGGTCCGCCACGGCGAGGGTCGTGACCTCGAGCGCGCGTCCCGCGAGGTCCGCGCGGCCGCGCCAGTCGTCGAGCGGGGCGAGGCCGGCGCAGCCGAGCGCCACGTCCACGAGCCCCTCGCGCCAGGGCCGTCCGAACGTGTCGGAGACGACGACGCCGAGCGCACGGTCGGGGGACGCGCGCAGCGCGTCGCGGAGGCGGCGCGCGGACGCGTCGGGATCGAGCGGCAGCAGCACCGCCACGTCGTCGCTGGTCGCGTTCGAAAGATCCACGCCCGCGTTCGCGCACACGAAGCCGTGGCGCGTCTCGCAGACGAGGACGCCGTACCCCGCGCGCACGATCCGCGCGCTCTCGCGCAGCACGACCTCCACGTGGCGCGGGTCCTTGGCCTGCTCCTTCGCGAGGCGCCGCGCCTCGGCGGACGGCTCGACGTCGGCGAGGTGCACGAGCCTTCCCTCGGCTTTCGAGACCACCTTCTGACACACGACGAGGACGCCGTCGGCGAGCACGATGCCCGCGCGGCGCGCGGCGTCGCGCAGGAGCGCGGCGAGATCGTCCCCCGGCTGGACGAGGGGCACGCCGGTCAGCCCCACGAACCGGATCGGGCCGGGCGCGGCCGTCACCCCCCGGCCCCGAAGCCGAGCGCGCGCAGGCAGGCGCGGGTGCGCGGGCCTCCCGAGGGCGCGGCGAGGAAGTCCTCGAGGTCTTCGCGCGAATCGACGTCGATCGCGAGCGAAGGGAGGGCGAGCTCGCGGAACGGGACCCCGGCGTGCTTCGCGAGGTCGCGGTGCGCCTCGGCGCTCTCGGGGCCGAAGCGGCTCTCGATGGCGAAGGGGGGCACGCGCAGGAGCGCCGCGGTCCCGCCGTCGCGCGACGGCACGAGCACGACGCCCCGGCCGCCGAGCTCGCGGAGCGCGTCCAGCATTTGGGCCAGCTCGTGGGCCTGCGCGCCCGGCACGTCCCCGAGCACGACGAGGAGCCCCGTCGCGCCCTCGGCGGCGAGCCGGCGCGCCGCGGCGTCCAGGGAGGGGCCGAGGCCGGGGACGGGCTCGAGCAACGCCCGCGCGCCGAGGCGCCGGGCCGCGCCGGCAACCTCGGGGTCGGGCGTCACCACCGCGACGCAGCCGACGCCGGGCGCGGCGTGGAGCGCCGCGACCACGTCCTCGAGCATCGCGAGCACGAGCGCCGCCAGCGCGCCGCGGTCCAGGTCGCGGGCCAGGCGCGTCTTCCCGCTGGCGAGGCGCTTCACGGGGACCAGCGCCGCGATCATCCGCAGGCGAGGGCGAGCTCGAGCGCGCGGCGCGCGAGCCCCGCAGCGACCTCGGGGCTACGCATGAGAGTGTCGGTCACCGCGACGCGCAGCTTGCCCACGCGTCGCGTGCGCAGGAGGCCCAGCTCCTCGATGGCCGCGCGCTGCTCGGCATCGCGCTCGTCGAGCACGAAGCCGTCGATGAGCTCCCGGTAGGAATCCGCGACCCCGCGCGCCGAGACCTCGACGCCGATCCCCCGCAGCAGGCGGTCCGCGGGCCCCTTCACGGGCGCGCCCGCCACGATGGGCGAGACCGCCACGGTGCGCGCCTGCGACGCGGCGATGGCCTCCTGCACGCCGGGCACCGCCAGGATCGGGCCGATGGAGACGACCGGGTTGCTCGGGCAGACGAGGATCGCGCGCGCGCCCGCGATCGCTTCGAGCACGCCGGGCCCCGGCAGCGCCTGCTTCGCCGCGGAGAGGTCCACGCCCACCACCTCGTCCGGGGCGCCGTCGCGGGCCAGGTACTCCTCGAAGTGCACGCGCCGGCCTCCGGCGAGGTCCACGAAGGTGGGACACGGGTCCTCGGACATGGGCAGGATGCGCGTCTCCACGCCGAGCGCCCGGCGGATCTCGTCGGTGATCGCGGCGAGCCCGGCCCCTTCGCCGAGCGCGATGGTGCGGTGCAGGCAGGTGGCGAGGTCGCGGTCCCCCAGCCGGAACCAGGTCTCGTGACCGAAGCGCGCCAGGGCGTCCACCACCGCGAAGCTGTCGCCCGCGAGGCCGTAGCCCTTCTCGGGATCCACCCGACCCGCGAGTGTGTAGGTCACGATGTCGAGATCGGGGGAGACGTGGACGCCGTAGAAGCTGCGGTCGTCCCCGGTGTTGACGATCGCGACCACGTCGCGCGGCGGGACGACCCTTACCAGGCCGCGCAGGAAGCGCGCGGCTCCGACGCCGCCGGCGAGCGCCACGACGGGTCCCGAGGCGTGCGGCCGGCTGGGCACGCCTACGGCTCCCGGTCGCCTTGCTTCTGCTCCTGGAGGGAGCGCAGATCCGCCTGGAGACGCGGGAGACGCGCCGCGAGCTCGCGGAACTCGGGATCGTCGGCCAGCGTCACGGGGTCCACCGCCGGATCGCTCACCCACGCCTTGATGCGCTCCTCGTCGCGCGCGATCTCCTCCTCGAGCACGGCGATGCGACCGTCGAGCTCGGGCGCGTCGGCGGGGTCCTCGCGGCGCGCGCCCGAGGCGGGCGTGCCGGCGGCCTCCGGCGGCGCCGCGTCCACGGGCGCGGGCGCCGCGTCGCGCACGGCCCAGGCGTCCGCCGCGGGGGATTGCGTCGCGCGCGCGGGCGCGTCGGCGGCGCGCGCGTCCTCGCGCTCGCGCAGCTCGTCGGCGAGCCCGCGCACCTCGGCGGGAATGCGATCGGGATCCGTCGTGTAGTGGGCGATCCCGTTCGCATCGACCCACTTGTAGATGGGAGTTCGCGCCGGCGCGTCGTCCGCGGCCGCGGGCGCGCTCGCGAACCCAGCGAGCGCGAGGACGAGCGCGAGGAGGCAGGGCAGCCGGCGCGGGAGCGAGCGCATCGCGAACGATTCTTCTGGAGGCCCCCCCCGCCGTCAAGGACGCGGCGCCGCGGGTCCCGCGCGCCCGGGTCCGGGCAAGGCGGTGCTGGGACGAGCCTGACCCGCGAGCGGACGGCTCCGCTGGCCCAGGTTGCCGGAGACTCCCGCCGAAGCCGCGAGCACCGCCGCGCAGCGAGCCGCAGGCGAGCGGAGCAAAACGGAGTAGAACGGTTCGCGGCGCGCTGCGGCCCCGCATTCACGGACCCGCGCTTGGGAGCGTGCGGACGCCGCGCTCGTGGGCGCGCGCCGTCGGCGCGCCTGGCACGCCGCTTGCTCCCCAGCGACGGCATGCGCGCCCCCACCGTCCTCGCCGCGCTCCTCGCCCTGGCGGTCCGCCCCTCGGTCGCGGATCCGAGCGTGCGCTGGGAGCGCGCGCCCGCCGTCGTGGGCACGGGCGGCGGCGCGGCCCTCGCGACCCACGAGGCCACCGGGCGGCTCGCCCTCGGCGACGAGCGCGGCGTGCTCGTGGGCGAGAGCCCCGGCTCGCTGCGCCGCGTCGCGCGGCACGGCCCCGTGCGCGACCTCGCCTTCCTTCCCGACGCGACGCTCCTCGTCGCGACCGAGCGCGGGCTCTTCCACGTCGATCGCGACGGGCGCGAGACGGACCGCTCCCCCGCGCCCGGAACCCGGGCGCGCCTCGTCGTGCGCGTCGCCGCGGCGGGCGACCTCGTCGTGGCGGCCAGCGCCGCGGGTGCCTTCGTCTCGCGTGATGCACGCACCTGGCAGCGCATCGACGCGGGCCTGCCCGAGGGGTCCGCGGACGCTCTCGCGCTGCGCGAGACCGCGGGCGGGAGCGAGCTCTGGATCGTGATCGAGGGCGAGCTCTGGTCCGCATTGCTTTCGAGTGGGCCCGACGGGGCTCCGCGCGCCGCGAGCGTCGCGCGGCAGCGACCCTTCGACGGAGCGGTGGGCGGCGGGCCCCGCGACGTGCTGCTCGGATCCGGCGACGAGGACGTGCTCGTGCTCGCCGACGACGCCCTCGCCGTGCGGGGCGCTTCGCAGCCCGGCTGGCGCGTCCTGCGACCCGCGCTGCCGCCGGGCTCGGTCGCGCAGCGGCTCGCGCGCGCGGCGGGCTGGCTCTGGATCGCCACGGACCGGGGCCTCTCGTTCGCCGCGGCCCCCGAAGGCCCGTGGGAGCGCGCGCGAGGTCCCGCCGCCTCGCAGTCCGTGGTCGCGCTGGCCGCGCTCGGCCCGCGCCTCTTCGCCGCGGGCGACGCGGGCCTGCTCGTGGGCGAGGTCGAGGCCGACGCCGCGCCGGGCGCGGCCGCCGCGCCGTGGGAGGCGAGCCTTCCGTCGGGTCCGCCCATCGCCCGGGTGCAGCGCGCCGCCCTCGCGTACCTCGAGCTCCGCCCGTCGGAGATCGAGGCACTGCGGCGCGGCGTGGCGAAGCGCGGCTGGCTCCCCGTCCTCGATCTCACGCTCGCCGCGGAGCGCGAGAACATCCTCGTCCACGACCGGGACGAGACGTTCACCTCGGGCGACTACCGGGAGCTCCGCGACCGCGCGCGCGATCGCCATCGCGACTACGCCGCGGATCTGACGCTCTCCTGGGACCTCGGCGACGTCGCCTACAACGCGGACGCGATCGACGTCGCGAAGGAGGCCCGTGAGGTGATCGAGCTGCGCGACGACGTGCTGGACGAAGTGAACCAGCTCTACTACGAGCGGCGCCGCTCGCTGCTCGAGCTCGAAGCGGCGCAGGACCCGCGCGAGGCCGAGCGCCTGCGCCTGCGCGCCGACGAGCTCGCAGCGGGGCTCGACGCGTGGACCGGCGGCTGGTTCGGCCGCGCGCTCGCCGCCCCCGGACCTCCCGCGACTTCCTCTCACCCCGCAGCCAGGGGAGATCGACGATGACCCGATCCTTCGGACGCGCCTTCGCGACGCTAGGAGCCGCATGGCTCTGCTCCGCTCCCGCCGCCGCACTGCCGCTCATCTCCGAGGTGCTCTACGACCCGACGGGACCCGACAACGCCTTCGTCTTCGTCGAGCTCTGGGGAGCGCCGGGGACGGTGCTGGACGGCTTCGTC